>NZ_JBEHFW010000006.1:0-173239 GCF_040225475.1 Corynebacterium sp. KPL2861 | reverse complement strand
TGAAACGGGCCAACAACTCCAGGCACAACAACACCCTCCTAAAGGGGAAAGTGTTGCAACGACCCTCTGAACTCAAGAAGGGTAAAGGCGTCTAAAAATCCCCGCACCGTCGCCGCGCCCCAGCACGCGAATGCGTGAGGCGGGCGAACTAAGTACGGGGAGACAGGGCCTAGGAAAAGGCAGCTTAATCGTTTCCAGACGGCGCCGAGTTTCCCTCGTCGCCGTTTCCGGCCTTCGCAGCGGTTTCAGATCCGAGCTTGGCCATTTCCTCGGCGGCAGACACCATGGCGTCCTGGCCGTTGATGACGGCGTCGACGGCCTTCTTCAAAGCGGTGGTGAGCTGCTCATCGGTCATTCCGGCCGCGGCGGGAATGTCGCGCTCGGTGCGGACGACGAGCATGTCATCGTGCTCAGAAATAACGGCTCGCGCGCCAAATGCGACAGAGTTGATCTGGTTGGCGGCGAGGAAGAGCCCGGCATCGGCCTTGGAAAATGAGGCATCGGTTGGCACATCGCAGCGCACGATGACAACGGAATCCAAGACCGCAAACATGGTGGGCAGGCCATTGAGGTTGGCGGTGGCGGCGTCGATTTCGCCTTCCACCTTGGTCAGCTCAATATCGAAGGTGCCCATGGCGGCAACGACGCGGTCCAGATCGACCTCGGGCAAGTTGTTTTCGGTGGATGCGGTGGATGCATTAGTCATGGTTATGCTCCTCCCAGGTGACAAGCTGTGGGTAGTGCTCTTCAACAAAAGCCATGGACTGCAGCATGGAGTCCAAGGTGGACATTACGAAGGCACCGATCTGGTTGCGGGACAGGCCATGGGAAATGTTGATTTCGCGCACGCCGGAGACGGCCAGATTATTTTCGGACGACTCAAAAAAGCGCAGGGTGGGCGCGAAGTGCTGTTGGTTCCACTTGTTGAGAACCATGAGCAGTTGTGGGCCCTCCGAGGCTGGGGCATTACCGCGCCAGACGGAGTCCGCCACGAGGACATCGTCACGCACCTGCAGGGCAATAGCGATATTGGAAAAGCCGGTGCGCAGGATCTTTACCGTTTCGCCTTCGCCGACGGTCTGTTCTTCTACGCGGTACTCGAGCTTTTCGGAGTCAAAAATCTCACCGATGCGCTCGAGGGTGACATCCTCAATGGGCGTATCGGGATACAGGGTTGGTTCTTCAGACACGTAAGTAGTCTCAATCCATGTACTAATCGGGGATAATGGTCAACCCTGCCTAGTTTACCTAACTACACCGGCGCTTTCTGGCAAGTGAGTATTGTGGCAGGTCTTATTCACCGTCCGGGCCACAGGCTGAAGTGCGGCCTGACCCCCGGAAAATGGACACGTCGGGGGTTAGGCCCCACCCGAATGTATGTGCGATCCGCGTATAGCTAGCACCGTCAAGGAACATCGCAAGGATCTGTTTGAAGTTAGCCACAACAATGGCCTCTTTCCAAGTAGAAGTTGATGCGACACCAACGAATCGTGGTGTCGCCAACATCAACTATGAAAGAAAAACCCTTGCAGTACCAGGTACCCGTAACCCTGGTACCAACTACGCGGACTCACGGTACCAACTACCCCAAATCCACACAGATACGCAGTGGGATCGATATGATGGGGGTTAGCGGCCATCGCGGTCATATTCCTTTCGAGGATAGGTTGAAGTTGATTCGAAAGGTACCCGTGATGGTCGCCTTGCTGTGCACCGGCACAAGGCTTACCGCGGGCTACAGATACACCACACTAAAGGACACAACCCATTAGGTCCGATAACCTCAACCAACTTGGTGAGGTTACCCTCGTTTGGTGGACACCCGATTAGTGCGGATTTTGTGTCCGTAGGAGAGGATGTTCATTGTGAGTCAACAACGCCAGAAATACACGCCTGAGTACCGGCGTGAAGCCGCAAACCTAGTAATCGAGTCAGAACGCCCGATTGCTCATGTATCCAAAGAAATTGGTGTCGCACCTGGCCTTTTAGGCCGGTGGGTGAAAAATGAGCGTCAACGCCGAGGATCCTCTGATGGGCTAAGCGAGGCGGATCTTCGTGCTGAGAACGCTCGTCTGCGTCGTGAGCTGGCAGAAGCCAAGATGGATAACGAGTTTTTGTCAAAAGCGACAGCCTTCTTCGCCGCAAAGCAACGCGATCAGAAAAGTTCGAGTTAATGCAGCAGGAGAAGGCGAATTTCAGTATCAAGCGCATGGCGCGCTTGTTGAAGGTATCTCGGTCTGGATACTACAAATGGGCCCATATGCAGCAGCAACGCTTATCCGGTAATGATGATCGGACATCTTTTTACGATGATGTTGATCGTAAGATTCATCAGATCTGGAAAGACTCCGATGAGGTCTATGGTGCTCCGCGGATTACCGCAGAACTCGCCGATCGCTACCAGATCAGTGTGAATCGTAAGACTGTGGCTAAGCGGATGCGCCTGATGGGAATTGAAGGGATTTCACCGCGTGCTTTTGTGCCCGTGACAACGATTCAATCTAAACGTAAGTCGAGTCTTCCTGACCTGGTAAAGCGCATGTTTGATACCGGCGAGCTCAACCGGGTATGGATGTCGGACATTACCTACCTGCGCACCGGCGAGGGTTGGTTGTACTTATGCGCAGTTCGCGATGGTCATTCCCGCAGGGTACTGGGCTGGGCTATGGATAGTGTGCAAGATACAAGTTTGGTCGAACGAGCACTGCGGATGGCGCATACGCTGCGCGGTGATGTTCCTGACGGGCTGGTGTTTCACGCTGACCGGGGGACGCAATATACCAGTGAGAAGCTCTGGGAGGTGCGCCGCAACCTAGGTGTTGTTCAGTCTGTGGGGCGTACCGGGGTGTGCTTCGGTAACGCGATGGCCGAGTCGTTCTGGTCGACGCTGAAAACCGAGTTCTACGACCGGAAGCGCTGGCCAACCCGCGATGCTGCCCGCAAGGCCGTTGCCTACTGGATTGAAGTGGTCTACAACCGTCGACGCCGGCACTCCGCCCTCGGGATGGTCAGCCCCGTCGATTTCGAAAACCACACCACCCAAACCAGAAACGAAGAAGAAATAGCTGCCTAACCACTAGGTAGCTTGACTAGGTGTCCACGATTTGCGGGCAACCCCATTGGACCTTGGTTGGGGTTATTTTATTGTCCCAGACCGACCGTGTACGCGACAATCAGACTGACTATACCTATCCTAGATATTCGTGAGCATTAGCAGGAAACAACTCCATCAAACCTTGCTCTGTGGTTGAACCAGCTGCCGAAGTGATGATCGTGCGTTGCGTGAGGTTCGAGATATACGCATTCAGAATCTTTGCCGAAAGCGATTAAGACTTTGATTCCCTGTTTCCCTGGGCAGTTATTTGTTACTTTTACGTTGTCAGCACTTGGCTGGACGTTAACGCAGGTAGCAACCGGGGACGAAGCGGAAAAGAAACTAATTCCGCCCTTAGTTGTGTCGGGGAGAAAACCGTCTGGGTCGACAGAGAGTGGCACGGTGTCCCCAGGTTGATACTGATTATTTTCAGATGCGTGGGCGGTGACGGGGGACACTGCAGTTAGTAAAGTGCAGCCCATTAAAATGAGACCCTTTTCCACGTCATTGACAATCATCCTTTCTGGATATATTCCATAGAATTTAATTTATTCTTTTCGGGAGTTGAGGTAAGGAACATCTCTACGAAACCAGAGCCCTGAAGTATTTCATCCCACTCGATAGATTCTTCATTTCTACTTAAATCAGGGAATCTTCCCCAAAGGCGAACGACGTTTCCTTCGTGAAGTCTAGGGTTAAAGAGGTCGAAGTGGTACCAGAGCTGATTTTCGGGGGAGCCGCTGTTTCTTCCCGCTTGGATGCCGACTCCGGCTAAAATTGTTTCCTCTGGAAGTATGGTGTCTTGAAACATTTGGGTTGATATATTTTTCAAAAACTTGATTTCATCAGTTGTGATAGAAACAAATTGATTGATGACTATTCTCCTAGCGGTAGAAAGCAGTGATTATTCCGACAGGTCGGCCGTCTCCGCTTGCGGGATCTACTCGTTCTGTGGCAACAACCGTCATAACCCTTCCATTGATTGGGTAAGAGCATGTTTTCTTGCCATTTCCTGCATTTAAGCCGCCTTTGCAGTCGGGGGCGTTATGTAAAACTGTGTCAATCTCTGTAGTGGCTGGAACGAAACCGTCGTGACTGTCTTTGATGTGAGAAAGCCCAAAACCAACACTGCCGGGTTCATCTCCTTATCCTACGCGGAGTGGAAGATCCTCGCCTTTCGGACCAATGATTGTTTGGCTGATGGTCCAGTCAATTGGCTAAGCGGCCACTGCAGTGGGGGAAACAAGTAATCCGATAAATGCCGCCAAAATTGGCGGATAAAAATTTCTTTACTTTCACGGGCAACGTCTTTCAAATGTATTTGGAAGATTTGCGACGGGAGAGAATGAAACCTTTGGTGCTGATGTTGGTGTCAAGTGAGGCATGAATCAAAAAGGAAACCCTGTCTCATTAATTATGATGGTCTAACTCTCCGTTTCCCGCAAGACCTTTTTGTGAATGCATAAATTAATTTATGCATTGCTTCAATCGGGCTGCTACTCCGAAAACACAGTAGAACTTATGCCATAGTCTATGGGACTATCGCGACAGCTTTACTGATCCGATTCGCCAGCTGCTGGTGTTTCACGCCGACCGTGAAACCCAATTCACCAGTGAGAAGCTCTGGGAGGTGTGCCGCAACCTAGGCATTGACCAGTCTGTGGGACGTACCGGAGTGTGTTTCGATAATGCGATGGCCGAGTCATTCTGGTCGACGCTTAAAACCGAGTTCTACGACCGTAAGCGCTGGGCAACCCGTGATGCCGCACGCAAGGCCGTTGCCTACTGGATTGAAGTCGTCTACAACCGTCGGCGCAGGCACTCCGCACTTGGGATGGTCAGCCCCGTCAATTTCGAAAATCACATCACCCAAACCAGAAACGAAGAAAAAATCGCTGCCTAACCGCTAGGTAGCTCCACTACGTGTCCACGATTTGCGGGCAACCCCAGACGCGCATGTGGTCTGCGAGCGCATAACCTGCAAGTTTCCGCGAGTAAGTGCCAATAACGGTGGCCAGGCTTGCGCCTGGTAGTGACACATCGGCGGCGCTTGGTAAAGCCTTTGAAATCCCATGGATTTCATGATGCGTGCGACCTTCTTGTGGTTGATCGGGGTAAACGCCGTGTCCTCGTTCAGGCTTGCGGCGATGCGTTTAGCACCATAAAGACCATGCTCATCATCAAAGATGGTTGCGATCCTCGCACCAATAAGACCATCGGAACACATCTTTAACCTGCGCTTTTCACGGGTTTGGACCCATTTATTAAACGAGGAACGATTCAGCTTCAACACCTGGCACATCCGTGTGAGCCGAGTATTCGGTTCGGTGGTCATAGACACACTGGAAGCAGAACTCCCGTGAGTCTGCTTTAAGCAAAATACTTAGCGGCCTTGCGCAGGATGTCGCGTTCTTCGCGCAGTTTAGAGAATTCCTTTTCCAACTGGCGGATGCGTCTCACGATTCATTTGCCGTTTGGGCTTTATCCTGCATGGCTTTTATGCGGGCACGTTTGCCGGTGCCGTACTTCTTGACCCATGAATGCAGCGAGGCTCGGTTGATGCCGAGCTCTGCTGATGCTGCGTTCAGCGAGAGGTCCTCATTGTTTTCATAGAGGGCCACACCGTCGCGTTTGAACTGTTCGGAGTACCTGGACATGGTGGTAGATTACCTTTCTTGCCAGCCCGACTGGGCTGGATATCAGGTGTCCACCAAAAAGGGGTCAGGTCCGTCCTGCAAGCTTGCCGACATGGTCATTGGCATAACTCCGCTCAAGCTCGTGCGCGAAATACTTCGCTTGATGGTTGGAGAGGTGCAGTCCGAAGGAGATACCGGGGTTCTCATGGCGCGTGCTCTCCGGTACAGAATGGTCTGGGCTCTGAATCATAATTTTCCCGATGTAGTGAAACTGCTTGCATGTGTCAGCGTCATTCAACTTTAGCGGGCGGGGCGCGATGGGTGAAACGCTTCCAATAGATTTTGTTTCTATGCGGTGCCGTGTTGAACCCATTCAATTATCTATTCTAACGATCTAGAGTCAGCCTTGGGCCAGTCTTGCTACTCGACTTGTGAAGGTGGTTTGCTAGCGAGGAAGGGGGATTAGTACGTTTATTTGGTTGATAGGCGCTATCAGGATTGAGGGGAGGGTAGGGCTTGACCTCGGAAAGTAAACACACCGGGGTCAGGCCCGATCGGGGATGGATCGAATATGTATATAGCTTGAGTGTGGGGTTAGGTTTATAGGTATTTGTCGAAGCTGTCGGGGTAGGCCACGGCCATTTGGGTGATGGTTTGTTTCCAGCCGGAAACTCGGGCTCCTTCCATGAGTCTGCCGGCTGTCGCTGAGACTCGTTTGGACTGCTCTTTGCCGTCTGGGCTATGCCACCGCGATTCTGGAGGGCACAGAGTGGGTGGACTCCGAAGAGGACGTGGATGAACTCACCGGGTATCACTCGGTGCGCCAGGGCCCTGCGCCCATAGTGGTGCAGTCCTCCCCTAAGGCGGAGGAGGCCGCGGTGCTTGCCGCCCACATTAAGGAATGGACGCAGGGGGAGGAGGACGTCTCCATCGGCGTGCTCACCCGCACCAACCAGCGCGGGGAAGAGATTGCCCGACAGTTGGGCGAGCACGACGTTGCCGTTAGCGCCGGCCGCCGTACCTCGCAGGAGCGCCCGGTGGCCGTGATGACGATGCACAACGCTAAGGGGCTAGAATTTACCCACGTCATCCTGCTTGACGTCAACGCCGAGGCCCTCCCGCAGCGCTATCTGTTCAAGGGGCTGGCACCCGCCGAGGCCGACGAAGCGTTGCAGCGGGAGCGCGCACTGCTCTACGTTGCGGCGTCGCGTGCCCGCGACATGCTCCTAGTCAGCGTGGTCGGGGAGGCATCGGAGCTCTTGCCTGCGTAGGGGCGTTTCGGCCGCCAAGAGTATTGCAATGGCCTGGACTTAGAGCAGGCTTTCGCCGCCGAGTTCGTGCGCCAAGGCGCCGTCGATGGTGGGGTAGCGGAAGGTATGGCCTAGATCCTCCAGCACCTGTGGTTTCACGCGCTGGTCGGCCAAGGCGAGTTCTTGCGCGCCTTGCTTGCCCAAAAGCAGGGCGGGGCCGAATTGGGGGATTGGCAGGATGGTGGGGCGGTGCAATTCGGTTCCCAAGGCGGAGACGAAGTCCTTATTGAGCACCGGGTTTGGTGATACCCCATTGACCGGCCCCACAAGCTTCTCATCCACGATGGTGCGGATATAGACATCGGTGAGATCGTCTAAGGCGACCCAGCTGTACCAAAAGTTGCCGTCACCAAAGGCGCCGCCAAGCCCTGTGGAAAACAGTGCGCGCAAGAGCGGCAGCAGGCCGGAATTGCCGGACATGACGATGCCGGTGCGGATATTGACCACGCGCTTTCCGGCCTCGCGGGCGGGGTCGCAGGCTCGTTCCCAGTCCGCCACGACATCGGCAAGAAAGCCCTCGCCGCGCTCGGCGTCCTCGGAAAGCAGCTCAGCGCCGCGCTCAGAACCGTAAAAGCCGATGGCAGAGGCGCACACCATCGCCTGCACGGAATCGGTCGCGGCGACCAGGCGGGCGAGGTTTTCGGTGGGGCCCACGCGGGAGTCGCGGATATCGGACTTGTGGCTATCGTTGAAGCGCCCAAAGATGGGTTCGCCCGCCAGGTGTACGAGCACGTCGACGCCCTCGAGGAAATCGGGCCGCGGGTGGTGCGGGCGCCACTCGCGCTGGCCTGCCTCCGCCGTGCCGCGCACCAGCGGGATCACCGTGTGGCCCAGGGTTTGTAGCTGCGCGGTCAGCGCGCTGCCCACACTGCCGCGCGAGCCGGTCATCGCGATGGTCAAGGGCTTGTGGCCAAGTTGGCCTTCGCGCAGGCGGTTTTCAAAGGCAATATCCTGGATGAGCTGGTGCTGCCGATAGGCGAATACCGAGGTGAGGGCCGCGGCGGGAATGCGGGTATCTACCTCGTCCGTGATCAGCGTCCCGTCTGGGTGATCGGCAAAACGGTGCGTATGGCGCCACTTGGCAAATTTGCGGATGGGGGCGTTGACGCACACATCGCTGAAACTATAGCCGGCCTGGTAGCGCGCAAGGTCGTGCTGAGCCGTCCACTGCAAACCACCGGGCAGGGCGAGCAGGGAGGTGCCAGTGCCCAGATCGGTGGCCTGCTGCACCGGCTTCAACAAGGTGAAGGGGGCGTTCAGGCGCGTGAGCGCCCCTGGCCGGGTATGCCATTGCCAGACGTGTTCGCGGGAGGCTGGGACTACGTGCTGCGCGGAGAAACTCACTGCGTGATGCACCTCTTTCGGCTAAGCCTCACCCACGGGGTGGGTAAGGTGCTAGAGTAATACGTGTCTATCAGCATAGACGTCTACAAGTTCATTGACAGGCATCCTTTAAGGACCGCACCGTGAGGCGGGGAAGGAGGTCACGATGAGTGGAACTGACGTGAACGCGAACGAATTGGAGCTTTTAAGCGCCGATGATGTCTCGCGTACCGTTGCACGCATCGCGCACCAGATTATTGAAAAGACGGCGCTCGATTCCGCGGAGGCCCCGCGGGTCATTTTGCTGGGCATTCCCTCAGGCGGAGTGCCCCTAGCGGAGCGCCTCGCGCAAAAGATACACGAGTTTTCCGGGGTCCCCGTTCCATGGGGCTCGCTCGACATCACGTTGTACAGGGACGATTTGCGCAATTTCCCGCACCGCGCCCTGCAACCGACCTCCATCCCAGACGGAGGCATCGATAATGCCACGGTCATCTTGGTCGATGATGTCCTTTATTCCGGCCGCACCATCCGCGCCGCCCTCGATGCAGTGGGCGATGTTGGCCGGCCTTCGATTATCCAGTTGGCCGTATTGGTGGACCGCGGTCACCGCGAAGTCCCCATCCGCGCCGATTATGTGGGCAAGAACCTGCCCACGGCGCGGGAAGAAGATGTCTCCGTATATATCCAGGACATCGATGGCCGCGATGCCGTAGTCCTCACCCGCTCTACGTCTGCGGGCGATGCCGCGCAGATAAGGGGAACGCACTCATGAAACACCTCATCGATAGCGCGGAACTATCCCGCGCAGAGATCATCGGCCTGCTGGATGAGGCCGATCGTTTCCGCGAGGCGCTCGATGGCCGCGAGGTCAAAAAACTGCCGACGCTGCGCGGGCGCACGATTTATACGCTCTTTTATGAAAACTCCACGCGCACGCGCTCGTCCTTTGAAACGGCCGGCAAGTGGATGTCCGCTGATGTTATCAACCTCTCGGCGTCGACCTCCTCTGTGAAAAAGGGCGAGTCCCTCAAAGATACGGGCCTGACGCTGGCGGCCATCGGTGCCGATGCCATCATCATGCGCCACCCGTCCTCCGGCGCGCCGCAACAGCTGGCCCAGTGGGTGGACCCAGATGGCAACGGCCCCGCCGTCATCAACGCCGGCGACGGCGCACACCAGCACCCGACGCAGGCCTTGCTCGATGCCGTCACGATGCGCCAGCGACTGGGCCTGCGCGGCGATAATGGCTTTGAGGGCCTGAAGGTAAAGATTGTGGGCGATTGCCTGCACTCGCGTGTGGTGCGCTCCAACGTGGATCTCCTGCACACCTTGGGCGCGGAGGTCACCCTCGTGGGGCCTGCGACCTTGATGCCGTGGGGCGTGGACAAGTGGCCGGTCCGCGTGTCCTATGACTTTGATGCAGAGCTTGCGGATGCCGATGTCGTGATGATGCTGCGCGTGCAGCAAGAGCGCATGGACGGCGGCTTTTTCCCCTCCCACCGCGAGTACGCGCAGCTCTTCGGGCTCTCGCAGCAGCGCGCCGCGGCGCTGCACAAGGACGCCATCGTCATGCACCCAGGTCCCATGCTGCGCGGCATGGAGATTAACTACGCCGTGGCCGATATGGATAAAACCACGGTATTGCAGCAGGTCAATAACGGTGTCCACATGCGCATGGCAGTGCTTTTTACGCTGCTGACCAATGGGGACAACGCCGGGATTTAATTCGGGCAGAGCATAAGCCACGTAAAAGGGAGAGAAAATGACTACGTACCCAGCTACCGGCCGGCTGTCCGCACCGGCCGAAAACCCACTACTGATTAAAAATATTCGCCTGTACGGGGAAGGCGAGCCCACCAACGTCCTCATCCGCGGTGGCGTTATTGACGCCATCGGCCCCGAGGTGCAAGCGGAGGACGCCGAGACCATCGACGGCGGCGGCAACGTGCTGCTGCCAGGCCTGGTTGACATGCACGTGCACCTGCGCGAACCAGGCCGCGAGGATACCGAGACCATCGAGTCCGGTTCCAAGGCCGCGGCCAAGGGCGGGTTTACCGCGGTCTTTACCATGGCCAATACCACGCCGGTCACGGATCAGCCCATCATCGCCGAATCCGTGTGGGCGAAGTCCCAGGCGCTGGGGCTTTGCGATGTCCACCCGGTTGGCTCCATCACCAAGGGCCTAGAAGGCAAGTCCTTGACGGAGTTCGGCATGATGGCGCGTAGCGATGCCAAGGTGCGCATGTTTTCTGATGACGGCAAGTGCGTGCAAAACCCACAGCTCATGCGCCGCGCGCTGGAATACGCCAAGGGAATGGACGTGCTACTGGCCCAGCACGCCGAGGATGACCGCATGACTGGTGGGTCTTCCGCCCACGAGGGCGAAAACGCCGCACGGTTGGGCCTGCGCGGCTGGCCGCGCGTGGCGGAAGAATCCATCGTTGCCCGCGATGCCCTGCTCGCTCGCGATTACGGCAACCGCGTGCACATCTGCCACGCCTCCGCGCAGGGCACGGTGGAGCTCGTGCAGTGGGCGAAAGAACACGATATTCCGCTCACCGCAGAGGTCACCCCGCACCACTTGCTGATGACCGATGACAAACTGCGCACCTACGACGGCCTCTTCCGGGTTAACCCGCCGCTGCGCGAACAGCGCGATACCGAGGCGCTGCGCCAGGCGCTTCTCGATGGCACCATCGACTGCGTCGCCACCGACCACGCTCCGCATGGCTCCGAGGACAAATGCGTAGAATTCGAAAACGCCCGACCGGGCATGTTAGGGCTGGAGTCCTCACTCGCGGTCATCGCCAAGCTTTTTGTGGAAACGGGCTTGGCGGACTGGCGCTTTATCGCTCGCGTCATGTCCGAGCGCCCCGCCGAGATCACGCGCCTTCGAGGCCACGGTCGCCCCTTGGAAGTAGGGGAGCCAGCCAACCTCACCATCGTCGACCCACAACACCACTGGGTATCCGATTCCGCGCAGCTCGCATCCAAATCCCAGAACAACCCATACGCGGGCGAGGAATTTGGCGCGCGCGTCACGCACACCATCTTGCGCGGGTCGGTAACGTTCGATCTGAACGCCGGTACTCAGGACTAACCTTGCACACAGCAACCAATCAAGGCACAGAAAGGCCACGACGTGACTGATAAAACCCCAGCAATCCTCGTCCTTGCGGATGGGCGTACCTTCCGTGGCTACGGCTTCGGCGCGACCGGCACGAGCCTCGGCGAGGCCGTGTTTACCACCGCGATGACCGGCTACCAAGAAACGATGACGGATCCGTCCTATCACCGCCAGATCGTCGTATCGGCAGCACCGCACATCGGCAATACCGGCTGGAACGATGAGGACAACGAGTCTCACGGCAATAATATCTGGGTCGCAGGCCTCGTTATCCGCGATCTTTCCCGCCGCGTATCCAGCTGGCGCGCTGAGCGCAGCTTGAGCGAAGAAATGCAGGCGCAAGGTGTCATCGGCATCCGCGGCATCGATACCCGCACCCTGGTGCGCCACCTGCGCAACTATGGTTCCATCTCCGCGGGCCTCTTCTCCGGCGAGGCCGCCGCCCGGCCCGTCGAGGAACTCCTCGAGGAAGTAAAGAGCCAATCCTCCATGGAGGGCGCGGATCTTGCCGCCGAGGTATCCACCGATAAGCCCTATGTTGTTGAGGCCCAAGGAGAAAAGAAGCACACCATCGTCGCCTTTGACATGGGCGTGAAGTCCGCAACGCCGCGCTACCTCTCCCAGCGCGGCATCGAGACCATCGTAGTGCCGTCAACGACCACCTTTGCAGAAGTTCAGTCCTATAACCCGGATGGCGTCTTTGTCTCCAACGGCCCGGGTGACCCGGCTACTGCCGACGACACCGTTGCCACCATCAAAAAGGTGCTCGCGGCGGACATCCCGTTCTTTGGCATCTGCTTTGGCAACCAGCTGCTCGGGCGCGCGCTGGGCCTAGATACCTACAAGATGAAATTCGGACACCGCGGCATCAACGTCCCGGTACGCAACCTGCTGACTGGCAAGATCGACATCACCTCCCAAAACCACGGCTTCGCGCTGCAGGCGCCAGATAATTACGACCTGGCCGATAAGGACGCCGAATTCGCCTCGGACTTCGGCTCGGCCCACATCACGCATATCTGCTTGAACGATGACACGGTCGAGGGCGTCGCCCTGCGCAATGGCATGGCCTTTTCGGTGCAGTACCACCCGGAATCCGCCGCCGGCCCGCACGATGCCAACCCGCTCTTTGATCAATTCTTAGAGCTCATGGCCAACCACACCCCGAATAAGTAGTCACCCAGGAAAAGGAAGAAATATTATGCCAAAGCGCACTGACATTAATCACGTCCTGGTCATCGGCTCTGGGCCCATCGTCATCGGCCAGGCCTGCGAGTTCGACTACTCCGGAACCCAGGCCTGCCGCGTCCTCAAGGACGAGGGCCTGCGCGTGACCCTGGTGAACTCGAACCCGGCCACCATCATGACCGACCCCGAGTTCGCTGACCACACCTACGTCGAGCCCATCGAGCCGGAATACATCGAAAAGATCCTGGTCAAGGAGTCCGAGGAAGGCCACCCCATCGACGCCGTGCTGGCTACCTTGGGCGGGCAAACCGCGCTGAACGCCGCGGTGCAGCTGGACCGCCAGGGCATTTTGGATAAGTACGATATCGAGCTCATCGGCGCCGATATCGATGCCATCGAGCGCGGCGAGGACCGCCAGAAGTTCAAGGACATCGTGGCCTCGGTAGGTGGGGAATCCGCCCGCTCGGCGGTGTGCCACAACATGGATGAGGTCCACGAGACCGTCGACAAGCTCGGCCTGCCCGTCGTGGTGCGCCCGTCCTTTACCATGGGCGGCCTGGGCTCTGGCCTAGCCTTCAATAACGAGGATTTGGATCGCATCGCCGGCGGCGGGCTTGCGGCCTCCCCGGAGGCCAACGTGCTCATCGAGGAATCCATCCTCGGCTGGAAAGAATTCGAGCTCGAGCTCATGCGCGATGGCGATGACAACGTGGTCGTCGTCGCCTCCATCGAAAACGTCGATGCCCTGGGCGTGCACACCGGTGACTCCGTGACCGTGGCGCCGGCGCTGACGCTGACGGACCGCGAGTTCCAGAAGATGCGCGATCTGGGCATCGACATCATCCGCGAGGTCGGCGTTGATACCGGCGGCTGCAATATCCAGTTCGCCTTGAACCCGGATGATGGCCGCATCATCGTCATCGAGATGAATCCGCGCGTCTCCCGCTCCTCGGCGCTGGCCTCCAAGGCCACGGGGTTCCCCATTGCAAAGTTGGCCGCGAAATTGGCCATTGGCTATACCTTGGACGAGGTGCAAAATGACATCACCGGCGAAACCCAAGCGGCATTCGAGCCGACCTTGGACTATGTCATTGTCAAGGCGCCCCGCTTTGCCTTCGAGAAGTTCCCCGGCGCCGATGACACCTTGACCACCACGATGAAATCGGTGGGCGAGGCCATGGGCATCGGCCGCAACTACATCTCCGGCCTGAATAAGGTGATGCGCTCGCTGGAAAACAAGCCCAACGGGTTCTGGACCAAGCCGGATGAGTATTTCGCGGGCGAGCGCGCCACCGACGTGCAGGCGGTGCTCAAGGATCTCGAGCGCCCCACCGAGGGCCGCATGTACGATATCGAGCTGGCCCTGCGCCTTGGCGCTACGGTCGACGAGGTCCACGAGGCCTCCGGCGTGGATCCATGGTTCATCGCGGAGCTCGAGGGCCTGGTGGAATTCCGCCAGGAGCTTGTTGATGCCCCCGTGCTCACCGAGCAGCTCCTGCGCGAGGCCAAGGTCTTTGGGCTTTCCGATGCCCAAATTGCCGCCCTGCGCCCCGAGTTCAACGGCGAAGACGGCGTGCGCAGCCTGCGCTGGCGCATGGGCATTCGCCCCGTCTTCAAGACCGTCGATACGTGCGCCGGTGAGTTCGAGGCGCAAACGCCGTATCACTATAGCTCTTATGAGCTGGACCCCGATGCCGAAACCGAGGTGCACCCGGCGCCGGAAGGCTCGAAGGGCAAGGTCATCATCTTGGGCTCTGGCCCGAACCGCATTGGTCAGGGCATCGAATTCGATTACTCCTGCGTGCACGCCGCCCTTGAGCTTTCCCGCAAGGGCTATGAGACCGTGATGGTCAACTGCAACCCTGAGACGGTATCGACCGACTATGACACCGCTGATCGCCTGTACTTCGAGCCGCTGACCTTCGAAGACGTCATGGAGGTCTACCACGCAGAGGCAGCCTCCGGCGAGGTCGCCGGCGTGTTGGTGCAGCTGGGCGGCCAAACCCCGCTGGGCCTGGCAGAGCGCCTCGACGCCGCCGGCGTGCCCGTGGTGGGCACCAGCCCCGCGGCCATCGACTCCGCCGAGGACCGCGGCGAATTCGGCAAGGTCCTCGATGAAGCAGAGCTGGCAGCGCCATCGTATGGCACCGCCACCTCCTTCGAGGAGGCCCGGAAGGTCGCAGCCTCCATCGGCTATCCGGTTCTGGTTCGTCCTTCCTACGTCTTGGGCGGCAGCGGCATGGAAATCGTCTACGATGAGCAGTCGCTGGAGAACTATATCGAGCGCGCCACCGAGCTCTCCCCAGACCACCCGGTCTTGGTGGACCGCTTCTTGGACTCGGCCATCGAGATCGACGTCGACGCCCTCTGCGATGGCAACGAGGTCTACTTGGGCGGTGTGATGGAGCACATCGAGGAAGCCGGCGTTCACTCCGGCGACTCCTCCTGCGCCCTGCCGCCGATGACGCTGGGACCAGAGGACATCGACAAGGTACGCGAATCCACGCGCCGCTTGGCCGAGGGCATTGGCGTAAAGGGCCTGATGAACGTCCAGTTCGCCTTGAAGGATGACATCCTTTATGTCATCGAGGCCAACCCGCGCGCCTCGCGCACCGTTCCGTTCGTTTCCAAGGCGACCGGCGTGCCGCTGGCTAAGGCCGCCGCCCGCATCATGATGGGATCCACCATCGCGGAACTGCGGGAAGAAGGCCTCATCCCATCGGCCTACGACGGCGGCTCCTTGCCGCTTGACCACCCGATTGCGGTCAAGGAAGCGGTCTTGCCCTTCGAGCGCTTCCGCCGGCCAGACGGCAGCCTTCTCGATACCCTGTTGTCGCCGGAGATGAAGTCCACCGGTGAGGTTATGGGGCTGGCCACCAACTTTGGTGCGGCCTATGCCAAGGGTGAAATCGCCGCCTTTGCCGTGCCGCCCACGGAAGGCACCATCTTCGTCTCCGTGGCCAACCGGGATAAGCGCACCCTGATTTTCCCCATCCAGCGCTTGGCGCGCATGGGCTACAACATCGTCGCTACCGCAGGTACCGCGCAGATGCTGCGCCGCAATGGCATCGAGTGCGAGGTTGCCGTCAAGGTCTCTGAGGCCAAGGAGGGCGAAGAGTCCATCGTGGACAAGATTTTCAACGGCGAGATTGACTGGATTCTCAATACGCCAGCCGGCTCTGCCGGTGCGCGCCACGATGGCTACGATATCCGCGCCGCAGCGGTGCACATGGGCCTGCCGCTCGTCACGGTGGTCCAGGGCATTACGGCGGCGGTGCAGGGCATCGAGGCGCTGCGCCAGGGTGATTTGCAGGTCCGTGCACTTCAGGAGCTTGAGCATGGCCCACGTAACTAAATCCTTTGGCCAGCGCTTGGAAGGCGCCGGCCGCGAGCGCGGGCGGCTTTGCGTAGGCATCGACCCGCACCCGTACCTCTTAGAGCACTGGGGGCTGGAAAATACCGCAGAAGGCCTGCGCACCTTCAGCCTGCGCTGCGTCGAGGCCTTTGCGGACACCGCTGCCTTGGTAAAGCCGCAGGTGGCCTTCTTCGAGCGCTTCGGCGCTGCTGGCTTTGCGGTTTTGGAAGAAACGCTGGCCGGCCTGCGCGAGGCAGGATGCCTGACGGTAGCAGATGCCAAACGCGGCGATATCGGCTCCACGATGGAAGGCTATGGCGATGCCTGGCTAGGGGAGACCTCGCCGCTGCGCGCTGACTCGGTTACACTTTCGCCTTACCTCGGCGTTGGGGCGCTGGGCGCGGCCATTGCTACGGCGCAAGAAAACAACCGCGGCGTCTTCGTCTTGGCGGCAACCTCTAATCCAGAGGCGCGCGCCATTCAGGCGGTGCCCGCGGGGACTGCGGACTCGATTGCCCAGGCGGTTATCGATGAGTGCGCCGCCTTTAATGCCTCAGCGCTTGAGGCTGGCGTTGCTGGAAGCGTCGGCGTTGTGGTGGGCGCGACCGTCGAGAACCCGCCCCGCTTGGACGCGCTTAATGGCCCGGTGCTGCTTCCCGGCGTCGGCGCCCAGGGGGCGGGTCCCGCGCAGGTGCACTCCATTGTGTCTGCGTGCCCGCAGCTTGGGTTCGCCAATGTCTCGCGCGCCGTCTTGCAACGCGGCCCCCAGGTCGATGACCTGCGCAAAGCGGTAATCGATACCGCGGACCAATTCCGGGATTAGAACACGCGGCGGGGCCAATTAACGGCCGCGCCGTTTACCTGGTATTTTGGTCTAAGCATGTGCGTTGACGTGCTAAAACGAGCGGCCCATCTGGGCCGTTGATCGTCATCGTGTCACTAGCGGTGCTAGGATAATCAGAAGTCGGTGTGCTCGAAGGTTCAGGGTAACTTTCCGCGGTATTTCCATCGCGTTTGGCAACCGGAATCTGGTACCAAGTATCAGAAGTAATAGAAGCAATCTAATGAATCGGAGGAAACTCGTGGCCCTTCCAAAGTTGACTGATGAGCAGCGTAAGGAAGCTCTCGCAAAGGCCGCTGAGGCCCGCAAGGCTCGCGCTGAGCTCAAGGCTGCGCTTAAGCGCGGCGAGACCGACCTGAAGGACGTGCTGGAAAAGGCTGAGACCGATGAGATCATCGGCAAGACCAAGGTTTCCGCACTCCTCGAGGCTCTGCCTAAGGTTGGCAAGGTCAAGGCCAAGGAAATCATGGAAGATCTGGAGATTGCGCAGACCCGTCGCCTGCGCGGTCTGGGTGAGCGCCAGCGTCGTGCTCTGCTTGAGCGCTTCGGTTACGACGACGAATAATCACGTCTATGGCTGACGCAACTGCTCGCGGTCGCCTCGTCGTGTTGGCGGGTCCTTCCGCAGTGGGGAAATCCACCGTAGTCTCGCGTCTACGGCATGACGTCGAGGGGCTGTATTTCAGCGTGTCTATGACTACGCGCCAGCCCCGCCCCGGGGAGCAAGATGGCGTGGATTATTTCTTCGTCACCCCTGAGGCCTTTCAGGAACGCATTGATGCCGGTGAGATGCTCGAATGGGCAGATATTCACGGCGGATTGCAGCGTTCCGGAACACCCGCCCGGCCCGTAGAAGAGGCCTTGGACGCCGGTCGCCCGGTCCTCGTCGAGGTCGATTTGGCCGGTGCGCGCAGCGTTCGCAAGGCCTTGCCGGAAGCGGATTTGGTCTTCTTGGCCCCTCCTTCCTGGGAGGTGTTGGTAGAGCGCCTGACCGGTCGCGGTACCGAACCGCAAGACGTCATTGATCGTAGGTTGCACACTGCGTACGAGGAACTAGCTGCACAGGATGAGTTTGATCACGTTGTGGTCAATGAAAACCTAGATGAGGCAGTGGCCGCCATTAGTGATATCCTGCGTGGATAGACTCTTCTTTTGACCATCTTCAACCAATGTAAAGGTGCATGTGACTAACGTGACCACCCCTTCTAACACTGAATCCGCGAAGTCGGAACCGGTATTTGATGACCCGATTGGCATTACGGACCCGCCAATCGATGAGCTGTTGGACAAGGTTTCTTCCAAGTACGCCTTGGTAATTTTCGCTGCCAAGCGTGCGCGCCAGATCAATAGCTACTACCAAGAGCAAGATGAAGGCGTCTTTGAGTTCGTCGGCCCACTGGTTAACCCAGAGCCCGGCGAGAAGCCACTGTCCATCGCGCTGCGCGAAATCGACGCAGGCCTGTTGGACCACGAGGAAGGCAAGTAACTAGCGCGCGCTTTCGCGTGCGCACCTTGTGCCTCATTTCAGCCCCGTCCGGCCAACCCCACATGGTTTCACTTTTGTGGAACTACCGTGGTGGCCGGGCGGGGCTCTTGCCATGCCTGCACGGTACGATTGGGCGATGTGACTGACTTAAAATCTCCTCGCAATATCGTGTTGGGCGTTGCCGGTGGCATCGCCGCGTATAAGGCCTGCCACTTGGTGCGCAATTTCAAAGAACATGGCGATAATGTCCGCGTCGTTCCCACAGATAGCGCATTGAACTTCGTAGGTGCCGCCACTTTTGAGGCATTATCCGGAAATCCGGTTTCCACCAGTGTTTTTGAAGCCGTCGAGGACGTTCAACACGTAGCTGTAGGGCAGGAGGCTGATGCCGTGGTCATCGCCCCTGCCACGGCTGACCTCATTGCGCGTTTGGCTGCGGGACGCGCCGATGATCTCTTGACCGCGACAGTGCTGGTGGCAACGTGTCCCATCATTGTGGCGCCTGCCATGCACACCGAGATGTGGAATAACCCAGCGACACAATACAACGTAAAGACCCTGCGCCGGCGCGGAATTACCGTCATGGAGCCGGCACACGGGCGTCTTACCGGAAAGGATACGGGCGCAGGAAGGCTGCCAGACCCAGAACAGATTGCAGCCATCGTACGCACCGAACTCGCTGGCTTTCATATCGACCACAGCTGGTCGGGGCTAAAGGTTGTTATCTCCGCCGGTGGCACGCAAGAGGAATTGGATCCGGTTCGCTATATAGGAAACCGTTCCTCCGGGCGGCAGGGGTTTGCGCTGGCAGAGGTGGCCGCGCACAAGGGTGCGGATGTCACGATTGTGGCCGGCAATACGGCGGAGTTGCCGGTACCGAGCGGCGCTACAATCCGGAATATCGTGTCCGCGCAAGACCTAGAAACCGCGATGCGCGAGGAATCCCGCGATGCCGATATCGTCATCATGGCCGCGGCGGTCGCGGACTACCGGCCTGCGAACGTGGCCGAGTCCAAGATGAAAAAGGGCAAAGCGGATGATGTGCTTGCCGCACTGGAGATGGTGGAAAACCCAGATATTTTGAAGTCTCTCGTAGCAGCGCGCGAGGAGGGTGAGGTGCCGCAGGATTGCGTCATCGTTGGTTTCGCGGCCGAGACGGGAGATGCAGATTCCTCGGCACTGAAGTATGCCCAAGAAAAATTTGCGCGAAAGGGGTGCGACGTCCTGATGGCCAATGAGGTTGGCCGCGGCGTGACCTTTGGCCAGGAAAATAGCGAGGGGTGGATCCTGCGCCGGAACGCGGAACCGCAGCGCGTAGAGCACGGATCTAAGCAGGTAGTCGCGGCGCAGATTCTCAGCGTCGTGAATGAAATGATTGAACCGGGAAATTAAATATTGCGTTTATAGACCGCTTAGTCTAGGGTGGCGATATGATGGGTAGGGGCAGAATGCCTCGGTATCGAATACGTAATAATCAAAGGAAGTTTTTGTGACTGATAACGCTGCAGTGGAAGCTCGTCTTTTTACAAGCGAGTCCGTTACTGAGGGGCACCCAGATAAGATCTGTGACGCCATTTCGGATGCCATCCTGGATGCGCTTTTAGATAAGGATCCGGAGTCCCGCGTCGCCGTGGAAACGCTGGTTACCACCGGCCAAGTACACGTCGTGGGCGAAGTTCGCACCAATGCCTACGTGGAAATCCCGGCTCTGGTGCGTGAGACCCTGAAGTCCATCGGCTTTACCTCTTCCGATGTGGGCTTCGACGGCAATACCTGTGGCGTTAATATCGCCATCGGCGAGCAGTCGCAGGAAATCGGTGCGGGCGTGGATACCTCCACCGAGGCACGCGATCAGGGTGCTGATTATGACGAAGAAAATGACACCGCCGGCGCCGGCGACCAGGGCCTGATGTTTGGTTACGCGTCGAATGAAACTGCGGAGTACATGCCATTGCCTATCGCCTTGGCACACCGCCTGTCCCGCCGCCTGACTCAGGTGCGCAAAGAGGGCATTGTGGACCACCTGCGCCCGGATGGCAAGACCCAGGTGACCTTCGCGTATACCGAGGACAATGAGCCGTCTCACCTGGATACGGTCGTCATTTCTACCCAGCACGATCCTGAGGTAGATAGCAAGTGGCTAGAAACCCACCTGCGCAGCGAGGTGTTGGAATGGGTTATCAAGGACGCCGGCCTTGATAAGTACTACACCGAGGACACCAACCTCTTGGTCAACCCTTCCGGCTCCTTCATTTTGGGTGGCCCGATGGGCGATGCAGGCCTTACCGGGCGCAAGATCATCGTGGATACCTACGGTGGCATGGCCCGCCACGGCGGCGGTGCTTTCTCCGGCAAGGACCCCAGCAAGGTGGACCGCTCTGCGGCCTACGCCATGCGTTGGGTGGCTAAGAATATCGTCGCCGCAGGCCTGGCAGACCGCGCAGAGGTGCAGGTGGCCTACGCCATCGGTCGCGCCAAGCCGGTCGGCCTATACGTCGAGACGTTCGGCACCGCGAAGCAGAACTTGACCGATGAGCACATCCAAGCTGCCGTCAATAAGGTCTTTGACCTTCGCCCAGCCGCCATCATCCGCGAATTGGATCTGCTGCGTCCTATCTACGCCCAGACCGCCGCCTACGGTCACTTCGGTCGCACCGACGTTGACCTGCCTTGGGAGCAGTTGGACCGCGTGGAGGAATTGCGCGCTGCCGCTGGTCTGTAGAATATGGGCTTATGCCTAAGAAAACACCCGCCGCCCGGAAACCGGTCGCGCGGGTGTTGCCTCTTTTAGGGGTTGCTCACCTTGATCGGGGATTTGATTACCTGGTAGATGAGGCCGAATCTGACAGTGCCCAAGCCGGGGTGAAGGTACGCATCCGGTTCAATGGGCGCCTGGTGGATGCGATCATCGTCGAGCGCAAGCATGATTCCGACTTCGGTGGCCAGCTGCGCTTTATTGAGCGAGTCATCTCGCCATTCCAGGTCTACCCACCGCAGCTGTCCCGGCTGGTAGAAGCCCTGGCGGATCGCTATGGCGGGATTTGCTCCGATATCATTCGCTCTGCCATTCCGCCGCGCCATGCAAAGGCAGAAGAAGCGGATTTGGACACCCCGTGGGAAGCTCTCGGCGCAGCCAGCGAGCCCGATTTATCAGGGTGGTCTGCCTATCAGCATGGTGAAACGTTTGTTGATTCCATCTTGGGCGGGAAGTTAGCCCGCGCCGCGTGGCAAATCGCCCCCGGCGATGAATGGGAAGACGCGCTGGCGGCCTTAGCTGCCAAGGTCGCCTTGGGCGGGGGAGGCGTACTTATCGTCGTCCCAGACCAAAAGATGGTTGATGCCCTGGAAAACGCCCTGCGCGCTGTCGTGGGGCCGAAACAAATCACGGTGCTGACCAATAGTATGGGCCCGCAAGCGCGCTATCGCCGCTATCTTTCGGCCTTGGTGGGCCAGGCGCGAATAGTCATTGGTACGCGCTCGGCGGCTTTTACTCCCGTGGACAACCTCCAGCTAGCTGTTATTTTTGATGACGGTAACGATAACTTGGTGGACAATATCAAGCCCTACGTCCACGCCCGGGAGGTGCTTACCACCCGCTCTGCCTTTGAAAATTGCAGTTTCATTGCGGCCAATCATTCGCGCACGGCAGAAACCCAATTATTGGTGGACTCTGGGTGGGCACACGACCTTATACCGAGCGCCTCAACCATAGAAGCGCGCCGGCCCGATATTTTGGCCATTGGTGCCTACGGGCTGTCCATTTCCCGGGATTTGGAGGGCGGTACGACCTCTGTGCAAGCGTCGGCCTTTCAGGCAGCACAGCAGGCCCTCGACCGCGGTGAACCGGTGCTTGTGCAGGTCCCGCGCAAGGGCTACGCGCCTATTTTGGCTTGTCGAAAGTGCCATTCTCCTGCGCGGTGCCGCCACTGTAACGGGCCATTGGGGTTGCCTCCGAGCTCCGAGCGCTCAAGCGAGGAGGCGGTCATGCCTACCTGCCGCTGGTGTGGGCGCATTGCCACCAATCACCGCTGTACCGAGTGCGGCTCGCCGCGGCTGCGCGCCATAGTTTTAGGCTCTGAACGCACCGCGGAGGAATTGGGGCGCGCCTTTCCCAATACATCCGTTGTGGTCTCCGGCGGAAATAAGGTTGTGGGCTCAATTGAAAATGCCCCGGCATTAGTGATTGCCACCCCGGGCGCTGAGCCGCGGGTGAAAGGCGGCGCCTATGGCGCGGCCCTCTTATTGGATGCGGGCACTTTGTTAAACCGGCAAGACTTGCGCGCCACCGAGGACTGCCTGGCCAAATGGGCGCAGGCGGCCACCATGGTCAGGCCGCATTTTAAGGGCGGGCGCGTCATCATCGCTGCGGATCCGGAACTTCCCGTGGTTCGCCACTTCATAAGTTGGGACATGGTCGCGGCCGCGGCAGAAGAATTGCGTGCCCGGCGCGAGGTGCGCTTTCCGCCGGCCGTGCACTTCGCCGCCATTGACGGGGCGGACGCCGCTTTGGATTCCTTCGAGCAGTTGGTGGATCTGCCAGAGCACGCCGAGGTTCTAGGCCCGGTTCCGCTCCCGCCAGGGGACAGCCTCCCCGGGGAATACGATGCGGACCGCTTTGGCCCACCGCAACGTCTAGTGGTGCGAGCCCCGCTGGGGCCGCGGTCGCAGCTTGGGCGCGCATTGCGCAAGGCTAATGCGGCGCGCAGCGCCCGGAAGGATGAATTGCCACTACGCATCATGGTCGATCCCATTCACGTGGGTTAGAAGTGCGCATAAACTTAGGCGAATAGGCAGTACATGAGGAAGGGAAGAAGCAGTGGCAGAATTAGACATCAGGCTCTACGGGGATCCCGTACTGAGTACGCGGGCAGAAGAGGTTACTACCTTTGACTCTGGTCTTCGCACTTTGGCACAAAACATGCTGGAGACCATGGATGCCGCTGGTGGGGTAGGGCTGGCGGCGAATCAAGTGGGCATACTCAAGCGCTTCTTTGTCTATGACTGTTCGCATACTCAGACCGGGTTGCGCGGGGCTCTGATTAACCCTGTGTGGACGCCTTTGGGAGAGGACATGCAGACTGGCCCGGAAGGCTGCCTATCCATTCCTGGGATTCGCGCCGATACGCCGCGGCACAATCGGGTATTTGTCTCTGGGCGCGATGTAGAAGGCCGGCCGGTGGGAATGGTGGCCTCCAGCCTTTTGGCGCGGTGCATTCAGCATGAAACCGATCACCTTGATGGGGTGTTATTCCTGCGCCGGCTTGGTGACGACGACCGCAAGGCCGCCATGCGCACCATCCGCGAAGCCGAGTGGTTTAATACCGCGGGCTAGGCGAGCTTCGGCAACGCAGGCGGGGTCGTTGTACCCTAGAATTTTCACCCGAGACCTCGAGGAGACTCATCCAGTATGCGGATTATTTTTGCTGGCACCCCAGAGCCGGCGGTGGTGGCATTGGAGAAATTGCTTGCCTCCAGCCACGAAGTGGTAGCGGTCATTACCCGGCCCGATGCAAAGAAGGGCAGGGGCCGCAGCCTTCACCCGAGCCCGGTGAAGGCGCTGGCGCAAGAACACGGCATCGAGGTGCTAACCCCGGCCACGCTGCGGCCTGGTACGGAAGATGGCGATAACCTGCGCCAGCGCTTGGCCGAGCTGCAGCCAGAGGCCATCCCGGTGGTGGCCTATGGCAATCTCATTAGCAAGGATCTCTTGGATGTCGCGCGCCATGGCTGGGTCAACCTGCACTTTTCCCTTCTTCCCGCCTGGCGGGGTGCGGCACCGGTGCAAGCGGCTATCGCGGCGGGCGATGATATTACCGGCGCGTCCACCTTCCGGATCGAAGAAGGCCTGGATACGGGCCCGGTCTTCGGCACGGTCACAGAAACCATAACCGGGACAGATACTGCGGACGACCTGCTCACGCGCCTGGCGTATTCCGGCGCGGATCTCCTGGTAGCCACCATGGATGGGCTCGAGGCCGGCACGCTGGAGCCGCAGGCCCAAAATGGGGAGGCCACCTATGCGTCGAAAATCTCTACTGCCGCAGCCCGCATCGACTGGACGCAGCCAGCGTTTGCCATTGACCGGCATATCCGCGCCCACACCCCGGGCCCGGGCGCGTGGACGCTGCTTGACGATGCCCGCCTCAAGGTAGGCCCGGTCCGCCTCACCGAGGGCATCGACAAGCTCCTGCAGCCTGGCGAGGCGCTGATTAGCAAGGACGCGGTGTATATCGGGACCGCGACGCAGCCGGTGCAGCTGGATAGGATTCAGCCACCGGGCAAAAAGATGATGAATGCGGCCGATTGGGCGCGTGGATTAGGAAAGAACGCAGAGGTGAGGTTCCAGTGACTGGTGGATTCCGCTCCCGCAGTAAGTCTGGCGACAAGGCGCCGGAGTCTAAACAGCACGGCAAGAACGGCGCGCCCCAACGCGGCGGTGGGCAGCGAGGCAAGGCTCAGCGCGGCCAAGGTCAGCGTAGTTCTGCCCAGCGCGGACGCGGCACACAAGGCCAACGCAACCGCGACTACCGGGATAACCGAGGTAATCGAGGTACTCGGGATGCGGGCGCAAAGAACAAAGGCGCGGGGAAGTCACTTGTGCAGGCAGCCATCGACCAGGGCGTGGATCCGGCCCGCGCTGTCGCCTTCGAGGTGGTGCGCCGGGTAAGCGAAGAGGAGGCGTTTGCCAACCTCGTCTTGCCCAAGGCACTGCGCAAGCAGAAGCTTTCTGGCCGCGATGCCGCATTTGCCATGGAGATTACCTATGGCACCCTGCGCACCCTGGGCGTGCTCGATGCGGTGATCGCGCAGTGTTCTTCGCGCGAGCTTGAGTCAATCTCGCCGGTGGTCATCGATGCGCTGCGCTTGGGCACCTACCAGGTGCTGTATACACGCGTAGAACCCCACGCGGCGGTAGATACCTCCGTCCGGCTCGTTGTAGCAGGTGGGGAAGAAAAAGCTAAAGGATTCGCCAATGGCATCTTGCGCACCATTACCCGCACGCCACCGAATGAGTGGCTCAAGCGGCTCGCCCCAGAAGGCGAAATCGCAGGCCTGGCCTTTAGGCATGCGCACCCAACGTGGATTGCAGAGTCTTTTGCCCGCGTTGTAGACCCCGAGGAATTGCCCGCTGCCCTAGCGGCGGATTCCGAGCGCCCGAGCGTGCACCTAGTGGCGCGTCCAGGCGAAATTTCCGCCGAGGAATTGGCGCTGATTACGGGAAATGAAGAAGGTACCTATTCGCCCTACGCGGTGTATATGGATTCCGGGGACCCAGGCCAATTGGAACCGGTTCAGCAGGGAATGGCCGCGGTACAAGATGAGGGCTCGCAGCTTATCGCCCGCGCGGTCTGCGAGGTGCCCGTCAGCGGTACTGATCAGGGACGTTGGCTCGACCTGTGCGCGGGCCCGGGCGGCAAGGCGGCCCTGATGGGGGCCTTAGCGCGCATCGAATCCGCGCACGTTGATGCGGTGGAGGTATCACCGCACCGCGCGAAACTGATTGAAAAGACCGT
The DNA here is from genome assembly GCF_040225475.1 of Corynebacterium sp. KPL2861. Lineage (NCBI taxonomy): Bacteria > Bacillati > Actinomycetota > Actinomycetes > Mycobacteriales > Corynebacteriaceae > Corynebacterium > Corynebacterium sp. KPL2861. The sequence continues at coordinate 147,362 of NZ_JBEHFW010000006.1, read as the reverse complement.
GCAGGGGTTGCCGGTGACCGTCCATGTGGCCGATGGCCGCGACCCGCAGGTGGGCTCGGGCTTCGATCGCATCTTAGTGGACGCGCCGTGTTCGGGGCTGGGCGCTTTGCGGCGCCGTCCAGAGGCACGCTGGCGGAAATCTGAAGCCGATATTGCCGAGCTTTCGACATTGCAATTCGAGCTATTGTCCTCTGCTCTCAAGCTCGTGCGGCCGGGCGGGGTCGTGGTGTATTCCACGTGTTCGCCGGATCTGCGCGAAACCCGCGCCATCGTGGACCAGGCGGTAGAAAAGCTGGGCGCCCAGGAGCTGGATGCGCGGGAATTTATCCCTGATATGGGCAATGTGGGCAAAGAAAAATCCGTCCAAATGTGGCCGCACCGCCACGGCACCGATGCCATGTTCATGGCGGTATTGCGGCGCGGCGATGAGGAAGGGCGCTAGGATTAACGGTATGCCTGCACCACTTATTTCTCCGTCAATTTTGGCTGCTGACTTCGCGCGGCTAGGTGAACAACTAGAGGCCATCTCGAATGCCGATTGGATCCATGTAGACATCATGGACGGGCACTTTGTGCCCAACCTTTCCTTCGGTCCGGATATTACGGCCACGGTGAAAAGGTCCACGGATAAGCCGCTTGACGTGCACCTCATGATTGAGGAGCCGGCGAAATGGGTGGAGACTTATATCAAGGCCGGTGCCACCACCATCATTTTCCACGTGGAAGCGGTTGAGGGTGAACTAGCCGCGGTGGAATTGGCAGAAAAGATTCGGGACTTAGGCGCGTGTGCCGCTTTTTCCATCAAGCCGGATACGCCTATCGAGCCGTGGCTGGATAAGCTGCACCATTTTGATGAGGTGCTGGTCATGTCCGTGGAACCAGGTTTTGGCGGGCAGAAATTTATGCCCGCCATGCTGGATAAGGTCCGCGCCCTGCGCGAAAGCATTGACCAGCAGAACCTGGATACCGTCATTGAAATCGATGGCGGCATCGATCCGGAGACCATTGGCTTGGCCGCGGAGGCCGGGTGCGATTCCTTCGTGGCCGGTTCGGCCGTATTCAAAAACGATGATCCAGCGCAGGCTGTGGAAGAACTGCGCGCGCTTGCGGCGCGTTCATAATGGCCGGCGCGATGGATGAAACCAACGTTTCCGGAGCTTTGGTTCAGGCCATGCGGGCCGGTGCGGTGGTGCGCGGTACCACGAGCCCCAATCCACCGGTAGGTGCGGTGATTTTATCCGCAACCGGCGCCGTTGTGGGCATTGGTGCGACCCAGCCGGTGGGCGGTGCCCACGCGGAAGTCATGGCGCTGCGCGCGGCCGGCGAGAAGGCGCGCGGCGGTACGGCCGTGGTTACCCTGGAGCCGTGCGCACATACGGGCAGGACGGGTCCCTGCGCCACCGCACTTATCGATGCCGGAATTGCCCGCGTGTACTACCTGCATGCCGACCCCACACCACAAGCAGGCGGGGGAGCGCAGGCCTTAGCCGCAGCCGGGGTTGAGGTGGGCCAGCTCACCGCACCAGATGGCGTCGAAGACGCGGTGCTTGCATGGTTGCGCGCTGTGAAGCTACAACGCCCGCATGTCACCCTGAAATTTGCGCAGACCCTAGATGGATTTACCGCTGCCGCCGATGGCACGAGCCAGTGGATCACCGGGCCTAAGGCCCGCGAGTGGGTCCACGCCGATAGGGCGCGGCGCGACGCCATCATCATCGGCACCGGCACCGCGCTTGCCGATAACCCCTCGCTTACTGCACGTAATGGCGATGGGAGCCTGCGGGAGCACCAGCCGCGCCGGGTGGTCATCGGCAAGCGCGAGCTCCAGGCCGCCGGTGAGAAGGCCTCTCACCTGCAGCAACTGGGATTCGAACAATATGACACCATCGAGGGCGCGTTGAAGGAGCTGTATGCCAGCGGCGCGCGGAACGTCTTGGTTGAAGGTGGGGCGGGACTAGCCCAGAGCTTCATCGAGGCCGGTGTTGTGGACGCGCTTGCTGCGTATATTGCCCCTATTTTGCTAGGCCAGGGGCGCGGGGTTCTGGCAAATGCGGTGGCGCACACGCTTGCCGATGCCCCACGTTTTACCACCGTGCGCACCACCAACCTCGGGCCCGATGTCCTCATCGAATACGAGGCGCGGAACGAGCGTTAAAAGATTAGATACTTTAGAGATAAATACAAGGGGAATCATTGTTTACAGGGCTAGTACAAGAGCTAGGCACGGTGGCCGCACTTGAGCCACAGGCGGATTCGCTGCGGTTGAGCATCCGCGCGCCGCAGACGGTGAGTGACGCGCGCCTAGGGGATTCCATTGCCATCAATGGCGTGTGCCTTACCATCGCGGAATTGGATGGGGATATTTTCTGCGCCGATGTGATGCAAGAGTCATTGGATCGGACGGGACTCGGTCAGCTGGATGAAGGCGCGCGGGTGAATGTCGAGCCGGCAGTACTGCCCACCACGCGGCTGGGTGGACACATTATGCAGGGCCATGTCGATGGCACAGCACGGTTGGTCTCGCGCGAGCATTCGGAGAATTGGGACGTGCTGCGTTTTAGCTTGCCCCGCGAGCTTGCCCAGTACGTCGTGGAAAAGGGCTCTATTGCGGTCAATGGCACGTCTTTGACGGTCAGCGCCGTAGGTGACGACTGGTTTGAGGTCTCCCTTATTCCCACCACCTTGCGGGAGACGACGCACGGCGAATCTCAGCCCGGCGATATCGTAAACCTCGAGGTGGATGTGCTGGCGAAGTATGTAGAAAAGATGCTTCACCCCGAATCCGGAATTGCTCAAGCAAAGGACTAGACTGCTAGGTTATGTTCGCGACTGAAGAGAGCATCCATTTTGATGCCATCGATCACGCCATTGCGGAGATTGCCGCCGGCAAGCCGGTCATCGTCATGGATGATGAAGGACGGGAAAACGAAGGGGATCTGATCTTTGCCGCGGAACTGGCAACCCCGGAACTGGTCGCGTTTATGGTGCGGTATTCCTCCGGATATGTCTGTGCCTCATTAATGCCGGAAGATTGCCAGCGGCTCGATTTGCCGCCGATGATGGCGCAGAATCAGGATGTGCGCCAGACCGCGTATACGGTCACCGTGGATGCTGCGACGGGTTCTACCGGAATTTCTGCGGCCTCCCGCGCGGAAACCATCCGCCGCTTGGCTGATTCTTCGACTCGCTCCAGTGACTTCACCCGGCCCGGCCACGTGGTCCCCTTGCGCGCGCGACCCGGCGGAGTATTAGAGCGCGATGGGCACACGGAAGCCGCCGTCGATTTGGCGCGCCTTGCAGGCCTTCGTCCCGCCGGCGTGCTGTGTGAAGTCGTATCAGAAGAAGACCCGACGGATATGGCCCGCGGGCCGGAACTGCGCCGCTTTGCCGATAAGCATGGCCTTGCGCTGATCTCTATCGCGCAGCTTATTGAGTGGCGCCGCCACCATGAGGTGCAAACCCAGCGCGCGGTGGAAACCCGCCTGCCCACGGAGTATGGCGAATTCACCGCGATTGGTTACCGCCATGACCTTGACGGCCAAGAACATATTGCCCTAATCGCCGGGGATCCCGCGCAGCTTCGTGGAGCCCGCGATGTCGTGGTGCGCGTGCATTCCGAGTGCCTTACCGGTGACGTCTTTGGCTCGCGCCGGTGCGACTGCGGCCCCCAATTGCAGGAATCCCTGCGCAAGGTGCAAGAAGTCGGCAGCGGGGTAGTCATTTACCTGCGCGGCCACGAAGGCCGCGGAATCGGATTGGTGCACAAGCTCCAGGCGTACCGCCTCCAGGACGAGGGCTGGGATACAGTCGATGCCAACTTGGAACAAGGACTGCCAGAAGATGCCCGGGAGTATTCCGTGGCGGGCCAGATCCTGAAGGACCTTGGGGTGGAATCGGCACAACTGTTGACCAATAACCCGCACAAGGGGGAAGGGCTCGCCGGATTCGGCATCGAAGTCAGCCAACATACCCCACTTACCATCGCCGCCAACGCCGATAATATTCGTTATCTGCGGACCAAACGCGACCGCATGGGCCACGATCTTCCGCAGGTGGCACAGTGGGACGCGCAGCACGAAGGAGAATTAGGCAAATGAGTAAAGAAGGATTACCCGCTATCGCGCAGGTAGATGCGCGCGGCCTCCGCGTCGCGGTCGTGACCGCGACTTGGAACGAAGAGGTCTGCGATCAGTTACACCAGCAGGCGGTGGAGACCGCACGTGCTAATGGGGCAGAGGTTGCGGAGTTCCGCGTCGTCGGTTCCCTGGAATTGGGCGTGGTTGTTCAGGCGGCCGCGCGGAAATTCGACGCCGTCGTTGCCTTGGGTTGCGTCATCCGCGGCGGCACTCCGCACTTCGATTATGTCTGCGATTCCGTCACCCAAGCCCTAACGCGTATCTCCTTGGATGAATCGACGCCGATTGGCAATGGGGTCTTGACGGTCAATGATCAGCAGCAGGCCATCGACCGCGCAGGATTCCCTGACTCGGCGGAAAATAAGGGCGCAGAATCCATGATTGCGGCTTTAGACACCGCGTTGCAATTGCGTAGACTAAACACAGAATATTAATAAAAGGCCAATCGAAATCCTGACCACTTACAGGCAGGCAGGACTTCCAGAGGAGTAAAGCACATGAATGAGGCCGCAGCCTCGAATGAACCCCAACCGCGCCGCACCCTTAGTGATGCGGAGGTATTGGCCTATACCAGCGCGGATCCCTTCGCACGGACCACGTCGAAGCCGTGGGAATACACCGCCAAGTCCCCGTTCTTGCGAAAGATTGCCATCGGTTGGGTCATTCTTGTCATGGCCATCCATATCTTTATGGGTGTCACGCTCGATATTTCCTTTACCGGTGCGCACGTGACCACCATCGATAAATTCGCCTTTCCTGGTGTCGGCGTAGTCATTTCCATCTTGTCGTGGATTGCGCTCAACCGGCCGCGACTGCGAGCCAATGAAGACGGGGTAGAGGTCCGCAATATCATCGGCACGCGCTTTTACCCGTGGCAGGTGATATATGGGCTGTCTTTCCCCGTCGGCCAGCGCATGGCCCGCCTTGAGCTGCCCGAATTTGAGGCCGTCCCCGTGTGGGCATTACAGTCCGGCGATAAAGACACCGTGATCACAAGAGTCCGTGACTTCCGCGATCTGGAAGCCAAATACATGCCGCAGGATTAAGCATTGGCAGATCCAACGACCTATCGCCCCGCCCCGGGAACCATTCCGACGGAGCCGGGCGTATATAAGTTCCGCGATGAGAACGGGCGCGTCATTTACGTAGGCAAGGCCAAAAACCTGCGGGCGCGCCTGTCTAATTATTTCCAAGACATTACGCAACTGCACCCGCGCACGCGGCAAATGGTGTTGACCGCGAGCTCTGTGGAGTGGACGGTGGTTGCCAGCGAAGTTGAAGCGCTGCAGCTGGAATATACCTGGATCAAGCGGTTCGATCCGCACTTTAACGTCATGTACCGCGACGACAAGACGTATCCCATGCTTGCCGTCTCCGTGGGAGAGGTGGTTCCGCGCGCCTTTTTCTATCGCGGTCCTCGGCGCAAGGGAGTGCGGTACTTTGGCCCCTATTCCCATGCGTGGGCGGTGCGGGAAAGCCTCGACCTGCTCACCCGCGTCTTCCCCATGCGCACCTGTTCTAAAGGCGTATATAACCGGCATGAACGGCTGGGGCGGCCGTGCCTTTTGGGGTACATCGGCAAGTGCGATGCGCCCTGTATCGGGCGGGTGAGCAAAGAAGAACATCGCGAAACCGTCAATGAGTTGGTCTCATTCATGAATGGCAATACGGCTGGTGTTAGGCGCAAGCTGGTTAAAGACATGGAGGCTGCCGCCGAAAACCTGGAATTTGAGCGTGCCGCGCGGTTGCGCGATGACCTTGGGGCCATCGATAAGATCATGGAGCAGCAGGCGGTTGTCTTTGCCGATGGCACCGATGCCGATCTGATTGCGTTTAATTCCGATGAATTGGAAGCCGCGGTCCAAATTTTTCACGTGCGCGGCGGCAGGATCCGGGGCCAGCGCGGCTGGGTTGTTGAACGCGCCGGCGACCAGGCAACCTCTGAACCCATCGAGGAGGGCCAACCCGATCCGGCCTTGCCCGCCTTGGTGCAAAACTTCCTCATCCAGTTTTACTCCGATGCCGTGGAGCGAGAAGAACAAGAAGCCCGTGAGGATGCGGCTTTAGCTGCGGATGTGCCACGACGCGGCGTGGACCAGGAATCGCACATGGAACAGCGCCATGTCCACGTCATACCGCGTGAGATTTTGGTCCAAGCCATGCCGGAAGAATCCGAACAAGTGGTCTCCCTCTTGGAAGAGCTGCGTAGCGCGCGGGTTGATCTGCGCGTACCGCAACGGGGTGACAAGCGTTCGCTTATGGATACCGTGGAAAAGAACGCTAAGGAGCAGCTGCGCCAGCATAAGCTCAAACGCGTCGGTGACCTTACCGCGCGGTCCGCGGCGCTGCAGGATATCCAGGATGCCTTGGGGATGGACCAAGCACCGTTGCGCATCGAGTGCACCGATATTTCGCATATCCAGGGCACCGATGTCGTCGCCTCCCTGGTGGTTTTTGAAGACGGTATCCCGAAGAAGTCCGATTACCGGCGCTACCGCATCAAGGAGGCAGCCGGCGATGGGCATTCCAATGACGTCGGCTCCATTGCGGAGATCACGCGGCGCCGGTTTAAGCGCCACAACCAAGATAAATTGGCGAACCCGGATGAGGAAAAGGAAGAATCCTCCTTCGCGGAAGAAAAAGTGGCAGAAGAATCCGCTGAGGCAGGCCGCCGCTTTGCCTATCCTCCTCAGCTGTTCATCGTGGACGGCGGCGCGCCCCAGGTGGCTGCGGCGCAAGAGGTATTTGATGAGCTGGGCATCGTCGATGTCACCCTCGTGGGGCTGGCCAAGCGCTTGGAGGAAATCTGGGTGCCAGGGGATGATGAACCGGTGATTTTGCCGCGCAATTCCCAGGCTCTGTTTTTGCTGCAGCAAATTCGCGATGAGGCACACCGATTTGCCATCACCTATCACCGGCAACAACGCTCTAAGCGCATGCGCTCCTCGGCGCTCGATGCAATTCCGGGGCTTGGTCCGCAACGCCGGACGGATTTGGTCAAGCATTTCGGTTCCGTCAAAAAGCTCAAGGCGGCCACGGTGGATGAGATTTGCGAGGTCAACGGCTTTGGGCTGAAACTGGCGCAGACCGTCTACGATAAGTTGCACGACGCACAGTAAATAAGCAGCTTTCTGGCAGAAGTGCCGAGCGCGAAAACGCTAGACTGGTGTGCATGACGCACTTCGACACTCCGCCCATCTTGATTACCGGCATGTCCGGCGGCGGGTTGAGCTCCGCCGCCAAGGTTTTTGAGGATAAGGGCTACTATGTGGCGCATAATATCCCGCCGCGCGCCATCGTGGACCTGTGGAAATTGTGTAACCAGGAAGAAACGCCCGTTGAAAAGGTAGCGGCGGTAACGGACGTGCGCTCTCGCATGTTTCCGGGCTCCCTCATGGAGACCATCGATGAGCTAACGGCATTGGGCATGAAACCCACCGTGCTCTTCCTTGATGCTCGCGATGACGTGCTCATCCGTCGCTTCGACTCCGTGCGTCGCACCCACCCGCTGCAAGGCGACGATACCTTGAAGGTGGGTATCCAACGCGAACGCCAAGCGGTGGCGGAAATTAGGGATCGCTCCGATATCATCATTGATTCCACGAACCTGTCGATTCATGATTTGCGCCGGGCTATCGAAGCTGCGTTTGGCGAATTTCAAAATACCAATCAGCACGTCACGGTGGAATCGTTCGGTTTTAAGAATGGTTCCCCGCGCGATGCGGATATCGTCGTTGACGTGCGCTTTTTGCCCAACCCCTATTGGATTCCGGAGCTGCGCGGCTGCCGCGGTACAGATGCGCCCGTGGCCGATTATGTCCTGTCGCAGCCTGCCGCGCAGAAATTCGTGGATAATTTTGTCGCCATGTTTTCCACCATGCTGGAGGGATACCGGCACGAGGGAAAGAACTTCATCACCGTGGGCGTCGGCTGTACGGGCGGGCATCACCGCTCGGTGGCGGTAGCTGAGGACATCGCCAAGCGCCTGCGCGCTAATGACACCCTTGACGTCAGCATTTTGCACCGGGACATCGCCCGTAATTAGGGCTGAGGAGCAATAATAACTGTATGAAACACCCTTCTCATATGGTCTGCCTTGGCGGCGGCCATGGCCTTTATCAAACGCTTTTATCCGCACGGCGCAGTAATGCGGCGGATATTTCTGCCATCGTGACGGTTGCCGATGATGGCGGTTCCTCGGGGCGCCTGCGCCGGGAACTGGATATCATTCCGCCCGGTGACCTGCGCATGGCGCTGGCCGCGCTAGCCGATGACAATCGCGTAGGCGAGCTGTGGGGCAAAACCCTTCAGCATCGCTTCGGCGGCAATGGCGCCATGGCTGGCCACGCCGTGGGCAACCTCATGATCGCGGGTTTGACCGGGGTCTTGGGCGATTATCAGGCCGCCTTGGACGCGGTAGCGGAGCTTACCCACTCGCACGGGCGGGTCATCCCCGTGGTTCCGCACCCCTTAGAGATTGAGGCCGATGTCTCAGGGCTTGACGATGACCCCCGAGTCATGCGCCAGGTCCGCGGCCAGGTCGCGGTGGCATCGACGCCGGGGCATGTGCGGCGCGTGCGAATCCTGCCTGAAGCCCCACAAGCCAATCCCGCCGCGCTGGAGGCCATTAGGCAGGCTGACCTTATCACCATCGGTCCAGGATCCTGGTTTAGTTCGGTCTTGCCGCACACGTTGGTGCCAGAAATCGTCCAGGCCATTTCTGAGTCCAATGCTTTGCGCGTGGTCATGCTCAACCTGTCGGCCGAGCCGGGAGAAACCCAAGGCTTTTCCGCGGAGCGCCACGTGCATGTGCTGGCCCGTCACGCCCCGGATTTGCGCATCGACCGCATCGTCGTGGATGCGGCAGCGCTGCCAAATGAAAGCGAACGGGTATATGTGCAGCGCGCCGCGCAAGCCTTGGGCGCACGCGCGGTATTTGCGGATGTCAGTATCCAGGATGACAATGGACAGCGATTGATGAAACACGATCCAGACAAACTTTCTTCTGTCATCGTGGATCTTTATAACGAGTACCGGCGGGCCTAGCTAAGGTCAGGCCAGCCAGTCCTCAGGGCGCGGGACTCGGTAAAATAAGAGAATTCCGTTTCCCACGCAGTAGTTGGTGTGCGTGGGACCGTGCATTGCACATGCGTCATTCGTGACTGTGACAGAGAAATGGGGCGAACTAGGTGACCACACCGTTGACCGAACAGGTCAAAGAAGAACTAGCGGCGGTTGGCGTGACACGTCAGTCCGCGCGTGCGGCGGAGCTTGCATCTATCCTGCGCTTTGCGGGAGAAGTAGATGTCTCTGGCGAGAGCATGGCCTATGAGCTTGAGCTCGATAACCAGGCAATTGCGCAGCGCATCCTCGTGGAATTAGACGAGCTTTACGGGATCGAAGCGGAAAGCCACGTTGTCGGCCCTGCGGGGACGGTGAAGAAATCGCGCGTCATCGTGCGCATCACTAAAGGAGCGAAGGAGCTTACCCGGCGCCTAGGCCTGATTACTCGCTCCGGTCATGCCGTGGTGGGTCTTCCGCCGCAGGTCATTTCCGGCACCGTGGCTGATAGCGAGGCGGCGTGGCGCGGTGCCTTCCTTGCGCACGGCAGCCTGACGGAACCAGGGCGCTCTTCGGCATTGGAGGTAACCTGCCCCTGCCAAGAGGCCGCGTTGGCACTCGTGGGCTGCGCACGGCGCCTGGGGATTTCCGCGAAGACTAAAGAGACCCGCGGCGAAGATCGGGTGGTTGTCCGCGACGGCGATGCCATCGGTGCACTGCTTACCCGCATGGGCGCGCAAGTGACCCGCTTGTCTTGGGAAAAGAAGCGGGTAAAGCGTGAGGCGCACGATACTTCGCGCCGGTTGGATAATTTTGATGATGCCAACCTGCGCCGCTCGGCACGGGCCGCCGTGACCGCCGCGGCGCGCGTGGATCGGGCGATGGAAATCCTCGGTGATGACGTTCCTGAGCACCTAGCCGATGCCGGCCGCTTGCGCGTGCAGCATCGCGAGGCCTCGTTGGAGGAGCTTGGCAGGCTCGCGGATCCGCCCATGACTAAGGATGCCGTGGCCGGGCGCATTCGGCGCTTGTTATCCATGGCGGATAAGCGGGCCGAAGAATTGGATATCCCCGATACCAACGAGTCCATCTCGGACGATCTTTTTGGTGACTCATAATCGCAGGGCACGATTGACTTCAGCTCATTGATCCACGAAAGGCGGGAAGGAATGCATTGAGGTGCTTTCCTTCCCGCCTTGTGTTGTGCCGCGGCTGAGGTGCTTTTAGTTAGCGGTGGCTTGTGCTTTATGGGACCAAGAAGCCCAAGACGTTGGTCATCAAGAAGACGATGACACAGACAACGGCCAAGAACGCGATGGAGTAGCCCACGACGTTTTTCAGGATGACGGATTCCTTGCCTTCCATGGATACGGCGGTTGCCGCAATGGCCAGGGACTGTGGCGAAATCATCTTACCCACAACACCACCGGCGGTATTGGCGGCCAGCATGAGGTCAGGGTTCACACCAATGCGGTCAGCGGCGGCGACCTGCAGGTTGCCAAAGAGCGCATTTGCAGAGGTATCGGAGCCAGTAACCGCGGTACCAATCCAGCCCAGCACCGGAGCGAAGAGCGCGAAGATGGAACCAGCGGAGGAAACGAATTCACCGATGGCGATGGTCTGACCCGAGTAGTTCATCGTGTAGGCCAAAGCGAGGACCAAGACAATGGTCAGGCCGGAGAACTTCATGCGGTTGGCAACTTCACCAAAGGCCTGCACGGGTTGGGCGAAGCTGAGCTTGTAGCGGCCGTTTTCGTTCCAGAAGTGGTAAACGATGGCCACAATAATGCCGGAGAGCAAGAGCAAGGTACCCGGGTTGCCAAAGACATTGAAGCTAAAGCTGGTGTCCATGGCCTCACCGTTAGTGCCGATGACGGTGCCATCAAGCAGCGGCCACGCGAACTTCAGCTTCCAGAATCCGAAGATCGCTGGTGCTGCGGTAGCAACGGCAAATACTGCGGTAACGACGGCGTAGGGCAGCAGCGCCATCCAGATGCGGCGGCCGTTCAAGTCGGTCGCGGTTTCTGCGGCGGGCAGCTCCATGCGCTCGCGCAGCTGGGTAACGCCCCGTGGTTTCCACACGCGGAGGAAGATGAAGGCGGCCCCCAAGGACACAATGCAGGCAATAACGTTGGTGAGCTGGTAAGCAAAGAAGGTTGCGGTAAGCCACTGTGCTCCGGCAAAGGAAATACCGATGACCGCGGCGGCGGGCGCAGTTTCCTTCACGCCGCGCATGCCGTCCAGGATGAATGCGATAAGGAACGGGACGATGGCGGCAATGACCAAGACCTGCAGGGCAATAAGGCCGGCAATATCTTGGGTTTGCTCGGCGGTACGTCCGCCGACCTCACCGGCGGTGGTGACTGGAATACCAACTGCGCCGAATGCGACTGGAGCGGTATTCGCAATAAGAACTACCGTGGCTGCGCGCAGAGGCTTGACGCCGAGCGCCATAATCATCGTGGCGGTAATGGCCACGGGGGCACCGAAGCCCGCAAGGGCTTCAAGGAGGCCACCGAAGCAGAACGCGATGAGCATCGATTGGATGCGGATATCGCCATCGCCTAAGAGATCGAATGTCTTACGTAGATCTTCGAAGCGGCCTGAGGCGACCGTGATCTCGTAAAACCAAATTGCCGTAATAATGACCCAGACAATGGGCAGTAGGCCGAAGAGCCCACCGCGGACTGCAGAGGACAATGCCATATCGACGGGCATCGCAAAGGCAACTATGGCTAGGATGATGGAGGTCGCAAGGGCGACGGCTCCTGATGTATGTGCGCGGGCTTTAAAGCCCATCAACATAATGAAGAAAGCGACGAGGGGGAGAATCGCCACGAGCGCGGTGAGCCCAAGACTGTCTCCCACAACAGAGGTGTTTATCTCAAACATTGAGTATCCTCGATTCTAACGGGGGTACTATCGCAGACGCATTCGGTCTGCGGGGGGATGTAAATTTGTTGCTCACGCGTTTCAGGAGAGAGATTAGCGCCCAGCGAATGCTCGAGTGCTACCTGGAACACAGTGAGTTAGCGATAAGCATATCGCGTCATAAAAACTGTGGTGTGATTTGGGTTAAATTAGTTTATAGCACCGCATCTTTGGCGATCGGTGTGCGAGGAAGTGGGAAAATGCTTCGCGTAGTGATATATCGCACATTAACGGTGTAAAGTCCACAAGAACCAACCTAAACGGGCTTGAACAGCCGGTTCATTCGGAAAAAACAAAAGAACTCGGGAAGATTGTACGCCTATATCGGGAAAGTTTCAGATACTGCACTGCCAGCCGTGAAGGCCTCTGCACGCTGTTTAAAGGCTCTGTAGTATTGCGGTTGTTGGGCAAAGCCTCGGGCACCTTACTCACCCAGAGCAGTAAAGTACTCGAAGGACCCGCGGTAGGCCCATAGAAATAATTACTCGACTCTTTGAGGAGATTTACAGTGACTACCCGCGTAGGCATTAACGGCTTTGGCCGCATTGGTCGTAACTTCTTCCACGCTGTTAACCGGACCGACAATGACCTTGAGGTCGTTGCCGTCAACGACCTGACCGATAACCAGACTCTCTCTAACCTGTTGAAGTACGACTCCGTACTGGGTCGCTTCGACGGCGAGATTACCTACGACGATGACTCCATCACCGTCAATGGCAACCGCATCCGGGTCTTCAACGAGAAGGACCCGAAGAACCTGAAGTGGGGCGAACTGGACGTAGACCTCGTTATCGAGTCCACCGGCCTGTTCACCAACGGTAACGACGCAAAGGCTCACATTGAGGCCGGCGCCAAGAAGGTCATCATTTCCGCCCCTGGTAAGGAAGTTGACGCAACCTTCGTCTACGGTGTTAACTCCGACACCTACGACCCAGCTGAGCACAACGTTATTTCCGCAGCTTCCTGCACCACCAACTGCTTGGCTCCAATGGCCAAGGTCTTGAATGACAAGTTCGGTGTGGAAAAGGGCCTGATGACCACCGTTCACGCTTATACCGGTGACCAGCGCCTGCAGGACGCTCCCCACAAGGACCTGCGCCGCGCCCGCGCCGCAGCCGTCAACCTGGTACCTACCTCCACCGGTGCAGCTAAGGCCGTGTCCTTGGTTCTGCCTGAGCTGGAAGGCAAGCTGGACGGCTACGCTATGCGCGTTCCGGTCATCACCGGTTCCGCAACCGACCTGACCTTCACCGCTTCCCGCGACGTCACCGTTGAGGAAATCAACGCAGCACTCAAGCAGGCAGCTGAGGGCGAGCTGAAGGACACCCTCGCATACACCGAGGATCCTCTGGTTTCCACCGACATCGTAACCTCCCCGCACGGCTGCATCTTCGACGCCGGCATGACCAAGGTCTCCAATGGCAACCTAGTCAAGGTTCTGGGTTGGTACGACAACGAGTGGGGCTACACCTCCCAGCTCGTCCGCATGACCAACCTAGTTGCAGAAAAGCTCTAAAGTTCTGATACAGAGCAGCCCTTAATGCGATACCGGCCACAACGAACGCCCTGACGGCACGACGTTGTGGCCGGTATCATTTTATGTAGCAACCTCAACTGCAGAATCCACTCTAAAAGGAGTAACACATGGCTTTTAAGACGCTAGATAACCTGCTAGAAGAAGGCGTAGAGGACCGCCACATTCTGGTCCGCTCTGACTTCAACGTGCCGCTGGATGATGACGGAAATATCACCGACCCCGGCCGCATTACCGCTTCTCTTCCCACCATTAAGGCGCTGGTCGATGGTGGCGCGAAGGTCATCCTTTCCGCCCACCTCGGCCGACCCAAGGGTGAGGTAAATTCCAAGTACTCCCTGGCCCCGGTTGCAGAAGCGTTGTCTGAAGCTTTGGATCAGTACGTTGCCTTGGCCAACGACGTCACCGGCGAAGACGCCCACGAGCGCGCGAACGGGCTAAACAGCGGCGATGTCATGCTGGTAGAAAATGTCCGCTTTGATCCGCGTGAAACCTCTAAGGATGAGGCAGAGCGCGGCGAATTCGCCGACGAGCTCGTTGCCCTGGCTGCCGATAACGGCGCTTTCGTCTCCGACGGCTTTGGCGTTGTGCACCGCGCGCAGACCTCGGTATATGACGTCGCCAAGCGCCTGCCCGCCTACGCCGGTAAGCTGGTGGAAAAGGAATTGGACGTATTATCCACCGTGGCAAAGGATCCGGCGCACCCATATGTCGTTGTGCTGGGTGGCGCGAAGGTTTCCGACAAGCTTGGCGTTATCGAAGCCCTTGCTGGAAAGGCCGATAAGATCATCATCGGCGGCGGAATGTGCTACACCCTGCTGGCAGCCAAGGGCTACAACGTTCGGGAGTCCTTGCTGCAAGAGGACCAGATTGAAAACTGTAAGAGCCTGCTGGAGCGCTTCGGTGACAAGATTGTCCTGCCCGTTGACCTCACCGCCGCCAGCGAATTCGCCGCAGATGCTGAGACCAAGGTCGTTGAGCTCGATGGCATTCCTGAAGGCTGGATGTCCTTGGACATCGGACCGAAGTCCGTCGAGAAATTTGCCACCGTACTGGCAGACTCCAAGACCGTATTCTGGAACGGCCCCATGGGTGTATTCGAAATGGAAGCCTTCTCAAAGGGCACGGCTGGGGTAGCGCAGGCGATTATCGATGCCACCTCCTCTAACGGGTCCTTCTCCGTCGTCGGCGGCGGCGACTCCGCGGCCTCCGTGCGCACCCTGGGCCTCGATGAGGAAGGCTTCAGCCACATTTCCACCGGAGGCGGCGCATCCCTCGAATACCTCGAGGGCAAGGAGCTGCCGGGCGTTTCCGTGCTCGAAGCATAAACCGCCTAAAACAGTTAACTAAAGGCGTACAAAGAAAGGACTAATTATGGCACGTACACCACTTATTGCTGGTAACTGGAAGATGAACCTCGATCACATTGAGGCCATCGGCTCCGTTCAAAAGTTCGCGTTCTCCCTGCCGGAGGATTACTACGACAAGGTAGATGTAGCCTACATAGTTCCATTTACCGATATCCGTACGATTCAGACGCTCGTTGAGGGCGATAAGCTGAAGATCACCTACGGTGCGCAGGACATCTCCAAGCACGAGTCTGGCGCCTACACCGGTGAGGTATCTGGCCAGATGCTGAACAAACTGGGATGCAGCTGGGCAGTCGTCGGCCACTCCGAGCGCCGCGAATACCACGGCGAAACCGACCAGCTGGTCGCTGAGAAGGCCGCAGCGGCCTTGGAAAATGGCATCAGCCCCATCGTCTGCGTGGGTGAGCCGCTCGACGTGCGCGAGGCCGGCACCCACGTTGACTACGTGGTGAACCAGACCCGCGATTCCCTGCAGGGACTCAGCGCCGAGCAACTAACCAAAACCGTTATCGCCTACGAGCCCGTGTGGGCCATCGGTACCGGCAAGGTTGCCTCCGCTGATGACGCGCAGGAAGTCTGCGCCGCTATCCGCGGCCTGGTCAAGGAACTCGCGGGGGACGAAGTTGCCGACGGCATCCGCATCCTGTACGGCGGTTCCGTAAAGGTTGACTCCGTTGCTGATATCGTCAGCAAGCCGGACGTAGACGGCGGCCTTATCGGTGGTGCTTCCTTGGTAGGAGAGGACTTTGCCAAGCTGGCTGCCAATGCCGCTAATGCCGTTAGTTAACAGGCGTTAACAACCATCACAAGGTGACTGGTATGCCGCGGGTTGGGGTGAGCCCTTCCCGCGGCATGGTGTACAGTAGGCCCTTGTGATTGCTTTGCGTAGGCAAAGCAGGTAAGTACTTCGCGCTGGTGGCTAGCGTGTCCTTCGATAGTACGCAGAAGGTGCCACTGGGCGTACGTTGAGAAAAGGAAGAACCTCATGGTCTTAGCACTGGAAATCATTTTGCTAATTTCAGCTATCTTGATGACCATCTTTGTGCTTTTACACAAGGGCAAAGGCGGCGGCCTGTCTAGCCTTTTCGGCGGCGGTGTGCAATCGAACCTGTCCGGTTCGACCGTGGTGGAAAAGAACTTGGACCGCTATACCGTCGTCATGGTGATTATCTGGTTGGCCTGCATCGTTGGCCTAAACCTCATTCAGGCGTACGCGTCCTAAGACGCAAGGGGCGGTACCCCGCTAAGCTTTAGCGAGGACCTGCCCAGACAACAGCGCCGGTACTTCGGACCCGGAACCTTTCGCAGAGAAAGGAAAGGAGTCGAGGTACCGGCGCTTTGTACGTTAAGCAGGAAGGGCGGCGGGGCTTTTAAAGCTCCTGAGCGGCATCGTCTGCCAAGAACAGGATCGTTTCTTTCGTCCCTTGCGCACCAGCGGCCGGGCATTCTTCAGCGTCGACGCCGTCAACGATGTTCTTTGCGGCAGTGGCCTTTTCTTCACCGGCGACCAAGAGCCAGACGCGCTCAGACCTATTGACCGCCGGCAACGTCAGGGTGATGCGCTCGCTGGGCGGCTTCGGCGAATCGTGTACCGGTACCGCGAGTTCTTCCTGCTCACGGATGGCAGGAGAGTGGGGGAACATGGAGTTAATGTGGCCTTCTGCGCCCATACCCAAAAGGTGTAGGTCGAAGCCTAAAGGCGCGAAGTCCTTTAACTCTGGCTCGTAGGCATTGGCGGCCGCCTCCATGGAGACCGCACCGAGGTCGAAACCGTGGATATTCTGATCTGGGATATCCACGTGATCGAGCAGCGCGGAACGCGCTTGGCCTTCATTGGAATCTGGGTCGCTGACCGGAACATTGCGCTCATCGCCAAAGAAGATGTGCACGCGGGACCAATCGATGCGCAAGGCGGGGTAGTTCTCGCCTTGCTGCTGTGCGGCGAAGTCTAAGCGCGCGAGCTCGTGCAGCAGCCCAATTCCTGCGCCCCCGCCAGTTAGTACGACTCTTGCCACGCCGTCACCATGGAGGCCACCGTTGCCGGCCTGAATACCGGCGATGGTCTCAATGAATTTGAGTGCGGCTTGGGAAATAAGGTCATCTACATCGCTGACGCGGTGAAGCGTTACCATTCGGTATCAGAATCCTTTGCAAAGAATCGGTATGAGCAAGTGCGCTATTAAAGCTTACTGTAGTCTACTTCTCCCAGAGCACGAAGCGCCTGAGCATAAGTTTTATCGGCGTCGAGGTGCCGCAATTCCTCCGAGAGGATTTCGGTTTGCGTGCGCGGGCTCAAGCTGACCAGTGAGTCTGGCGTGCCAGGCACGCGCACCCGCACGGTGCGCTCGTCCACGACATCCACATCCACGTGGGTCGTCTCCCGGTTAAAGCGCAGGTGGGTAACCGGGAAATAGCCACTATTAGCTTCCTCGGCCGTGCGCTGTACCGGGACGCTGAGGCGGTCGAGCAACCAACCCGCTGCGAAGTTTGGCGCAGGATGCCCGGCGGGGCCGGCGACCTCTACCGATATCACCTTCTCATGGGGATGGTGATCGAGCGCCGATGCGACAACCCCGCGCCATAGCGTGATGGAGGCCCAGGACATATCGGAATCGCCGGGGGAATAGCCATCAGATAGCGCGCGCAGATCCTGCTCGCCCACGGTGCCTTTATGAGCCACATTGGTGATGCGGCGTTGGGCCAATTTGCCCACGGGGCTCTTTGACGGCACCTGGGGGCACACGTTGGGCCACCATGCGACTAGCGGGGTATCCGGCAGCAAGAGCGGGGTGAGCACGGACTCGGCTTGATCCGCGAGCGCACCATGCAATTGCATGACGACGGTCTCAGAGGCACCGGCCTCGCCGCCGACGCGGAGCTGGGCATCGAGCTGGGTATCAGAATTCGGGTCGCCGGGGACCACGACGAGCACGCGGGAGGGGTGTTCATGAGAGGCATCGCGCACAGAGGCAAGGATTTGCTCCAGATCGTCACCTTCTTGTGCCTCCACGATTAGGGTGAGCACCCGGCCCGTGGTGCGGGTGTAGTGCTCTTGGGCATCGACAAGCTTCTTGGCTATTTCACCGGTGGTGGTATTAGGCAATGGAATAATCATTGACTACGTCCCTTCTACGGGCGGCGCCAGGAATGACCCCGGCGGCGCAGCATCTTATCGGCTGAGGTGGGCCCCCATGTACCCGCCTTATAATCTTCGGGCTCACCATGCTTGGACCAGTAATCGATGATCGGATCCAAAATCGACCACGATAGTTCGACTTCTTCATTGGTGGGGAACAGGGATGATTCATCGAGGAGGGCATCCAAGATGAGGCGCTCATAGGCCTCGGGGGATTCCTCGGTGAATGCCTCGGCATAGGCAAAGTCCATGTTCACATCGCGTACCTCCATGGTGGAGCCCGGCACCTTTGAGCCAAAGCGCATGGTCACGCCCTCATCTGGCTGAACACGGATAACCACCGCGTTTTGGCCAAGGGCATCGGTTTCGCCATCGACAAAAGGCTGGTTCGGTGCGGCCTTGAAGACTAGGGCGATCTCGGTGACGCGGCGCCCCAGCCGCTTGCCCGTGCGCAGGTAGAACGGAACGCCTCCCCAGCGCCGCGAATTGACCTCCAACGTACATGCCGCATAGGTCTCAGTAGTGGAGGCGGGATCAAAGCCTTCTTCTTCGCGCAAGCCCTTTACATATTCCGAGCCCTGCCAGCCGGCGGTGTACTGGCCACGAGCGGTGGTCTTATTCAGCGGATGCACCGGCTGCGTGGCGCGCAGTACCTTGACCTTTTCGGCGCGCAGCGCCTCCGGCTCGAAGGAGGAGGGTTCCTCCATTGCGACGAGGGCGAGCAGCTGCAGAAGGTGGTTTTGAATAACGTCGCGTGCAGCGCCGATTCCGTCATAATAACCAGCGCGGCCGCCGAGGCCGATATCTTCAGCCATGGTAATTTGCACGTGGTCGATATAGTGAGCGTTCCACATTGGCTCAAAAATCTGGTTGGCAAACCGCAGGGCCATGATGTTTTGTACGGTTTCTTTGCCCAGGTAGTGATCGATGCGGAAGACGGCCGATTCGGGGAAGACCGCGTTGACGATTTCATTGAGCTCGCGCGCGGATCCCTGGTCATGGCCAAAGGGCTTTTCGATGATCACGCGGCGCCAGGAATCCTCCATGGAATTGGCCATGCCCACGCGTTCCAATTGGTGGCAAATATCGGAGAAGAACTCTGGCGGCACCGAAAGGTAGTACGCCCAGTTGCTTCCCGTTCCGCGGGCCTTATCCAGCTCGGCCAACCGCGCAGAAAGCCTGTCGA
The DNA here is from genome assembly GCF_040225475.1 of Corynebacterium sp. KPL2861. NCBI lineage: Bacteria > Bacillati > Actinomycetota > Actinomycetes > Mycobacteriales > Corynebacteriaceae > Corynebacterium > Corynebacterium sp. KPL2861. The sequence continues at coordinate 128,008 of NZ_JBEHFW010000006.1, read as the reverse complement.
AGCCCTCATCGTCGAAGGAGCCTTGCACGAACTCGATTCCCTGGGATAAGTGCTCCCACACATCGTGGTTAAAGTCAGTGCGGGCACCGGCTTCTACCGCGTTACGGAAATAATCGCAGAAGTCCGCGTTATCCCAGTCCCTGCGGCCATAGCCGACGAGCGTGAAGCCGGCGGGCAAGAGGCCGCGGCTGGCAAGGTCATAGATGGCTGGCAGGAGTTTTTTGAAAGCTAAATCGCCGGTCACGCCAAAGATGACCATGCCTGCGGGGCCCGCGATGCGTGGCAATCGTTTATCGGCGGCATTACGCAAGGGATTGGCCCAAGCGGCTGAGTCCGTCACGGATTATCCTTCCTGGAGGGAAAAGCTAAGCAGTCTTTCAACTAATGGCGTCATAATGCCCCGCCGGCTTTCCGGCGGGGCTAGGACCACGGTCGTAGTTTACGCGAGTCGCTGATTGAGGGAATCAAGGAGGTCATTCCACGCGGCGACGAACTTATCCACGCCCTCGCGCTCAAGGACCACAAAGACATCTTCTAGGTCAATGCCCACCGATTCGAGCTGGGAGAAGACCTTCTCGGCTTCTTCGCCGGCAGTGGATAGGGTATCTCCGTGGAAACCACCTTCCTGCAGGACCGCATCAATGGTCTTTTCCGGCATGGTATTTACCGTGTGCGGCCCAGCCAGCTCGGTCACGTACAGCGTTGCTGGGTAGTCAGGGTTTTTTACGCCCGTGGAAGCCCACAGTGGTCGCTGTACGGGTGCGCCTTCTGGGAGGCCGTTGTCACCGAGCAATTCCTCTTGGAAGAGGGCGTAGGCACGCTGGGCGTTAGCGACACCGGCCTTGCCGCGGAGGGACAAGGCCTCTTCGGAACCGATAGCCTCTAAGCGCTTATCAACTTCCGTATCTAGGCGGGAGACGAAGAACGATGCGACCGAATGGATCTTGGTGATGTCCTTGCCACCCTCGGCCGCGCGCTTGAGCCCAGCCTGGAATGCGGAGATGACCTCGCGGTAGCGAGACACCGAGAAAATCAAGGTGATGTTAACGCTGATTCCATCTGCGAGGGCATCCTCGATAGCGGGGAGGGAGCCTTTGGTCGCCGGAATCTTGATCATCGCATTGGGGCGGTCAACTTGGGCCCACAGTTCGCGGGCCTGCTTGAGGGTTGCCGCTGCATCGTCGGAGATGCGCGGATCCACCTCGATGGATACCCGGCCATCCTGGCCGTCGGTATCGGCGTAAATATCGGCGAAAAGGTCACAGGCGTTTTGCACGTCCGTAATGGCCAAGGAGTAGACGGCCTCATCGACCGAGGCGTTCTTCTCCTTCAATGCAGCCAAGTCCGCGTCATAGGCCGTGCCACTAGTCATGGCAGTGGCGAAGATGGCCGGGTTGGTCGTTACACCCACGATGGACTTGGAGGAAATAATCTCTTTTAAGTTTCCAGACTCCATACGCTGACGCGAAAGATCATCGAGCCACGTCGAGGTACCTAATTGGGCAAGTTCAGAAATGTTATTCATAGTCATTCCTTTAAGCGTCGGTGAGGTGGGCTTAGCGCTGCGTATCGGCGATGCTCTCGCGTGCGGCATCGGCAACAGCAGCAGAGGTGAAGCCAAACTTTTCGAAGAGCTCGTCGCCGGGAGCGGAGGCGCCGTAGTGCTCTAGTGAGACGTTGCGGCCGAAAGTACCGGTGTACTTGTGCCACGACATGGCGAGGCCAGCTTCGACGGAAACGCGGGCCTTCACGCTGCTGGGCAGGACCGATTCGCGGTACTCTGCGTCCTGCTCGTTGAACCACTCCAGGCACGGTGCCGAAACCACGCGAGCGGCCGTGCCTTCGCTTTCGAGCTGCTGGGCGGCTTCCACGGCGAGCTGTACCTCCGAGCCGGTGGCCAACAAGATGACGTCTGGCTCATCCTTAGATCCTTCGACCAAGGTGTAGGCGCCGCGGCGAACGCCATCGCGTGCCTTTTCCTTGGTGCCTTCCAAGATGGGGAGGTTCTGGCGGCTGAGCGCAAGGCCCTTCGGTGCAGCCTTGTATTCCATCGCTGCGGCCCAGGCCTGTGCGGTTTCATTGGCATCGGCAGGGCGGATAACGGACAGGTTCGGAATGGCGCGCAACGCCGACAGGGTTTCTACCGGCTGGTGGGTAGGGCCGTCTTCGCCCAAGCCAATTGAATCGTGCGTCCACACGTAGTAGGTATCGGTAGACATCAGCGAGCCGAGGCGAACGGCTGGGTACTGATACTCGGAGAAGATGAGGAAGGTACCGCCATACACGCGGGTATTTCCGTGGAGGGCAATGCCGTTCATGATGGCGGACATCGCGTGCTCGCGAATGCCAAAGTGGAGGTTGCGGCCATAAGGCTGTGCGGACCACTTATTGGTGGTGATGTTTTCAGGACCGAAGGAATCTGCGCCCTTAATCACGGTGTTATTGGAACCCGCCAAGTCGGCCGAGCCGCCCCACATTTCCGGCAAGGCAGCAGCCAAGGCTTGGATGGTCGCCTCAGAGGCTTTACGGGTGGCAATCGCGTCACCTGGCTCCCATACAGGCAGCTCGGCGTCGAAGTTCTCCGGCAATTCGCGTGCGGTCACGCGGTCAAAGAGCGCCTTATTCTCGGCGTTTTCCGCTGCCCAAGCGTCGAACTTCTCCTGCCACTGCGCGTGCTTTTCGGCACCGCGCTCACGCAGCTTGCGGGTGTGGGCCAAGACCTCATCATCGATGTGGAAAGTCTTTTCCGGATCGAAGCCGAGCACGTCCTTGGTGGCGGCAACTTCGTCATCGCCAAGCGCGGCGCCGTGGACGCCACCGGTGTTCATCTTGGTGGGGGCCGGGTAACCAATCACCGTCTTAACGCGGATGAAGGAAGGTCGCTCCGTTTCCTGCTGGGCATTGCGCACTGCCTCTTCAATGGCGACGACGTCCTCGCCGGATTCAACGGTCTGGACGTGCCAGCCGTAGGCCTCATAGCGCGCGGCGACGTCCTCGTTGAAGGCGATATTGGTGTCATCCTCGATGGAAATCCGGTTATCATCCCAGAAAACGATCAGGTTGCCCAGCTTCTGGGTGCCAGCCAGGGACGATGCCTCTGCGGTAACGCCTTCCTGCAGATCACCATCGGAGGCAATGGTATAGACGTAATGGTCAAATGGGGATTGACCGGTTGGTGCCTCAGGATCGAAGAGGCCGCGTTCCTTGCGGGCGGCCATGGCCATACCTACCGACGATGCAAGGCCCTGGCCGAGCGGGCCGGTGGTGATCTCCACGCCATCAGTGTGGTGCACCTCAGGGTGTCCAGGGGTAAGCGAGCCCCAGGTGCGCAGCTCCTGGAGATCTTTCATCTCCAAGCCGAAACCGCCCAAGAAGAGCTGAATGTAGAGGGTGAGGGAGGAGTGGCCAACAGACAGCACGAAGCGGTCGCGGCCCGCCCAATTGACGTCATTGGGGTCGTGGTTGATGACGCTCTGGTAGAGCGTGTAGGCGAGGGGAGCAAGCGACATCGCCGTGCCTGGGTGCCCAGAGCCGCAATTTTGGACGGCATCGGCAGCAAGCACGCGCACGGTGTCGACCGCGCGAGTATCGGTCTCTGTCCAGTCGTCCGGATAACGGCGCTCGACCATAGCTTGCAGGTCTGGGGACAAATTATCTTTCGACACGGTATAAGGCCTCGCTTAACTCTAGGCGTTAATTGCTGAACTCCACACAGTCTAGTTACTTTTTTGACGGCGGTGCGGAATTATTGAAAGCTGCGGGTAACCGGTAAGCTGGCATGGCTAAGCGGTGTACGGCATAGCATTAGTTACTCTCTGCATTTCCGCTGCATTGATACGATCCATGTGCAGCGCATTTTAAATGTAAGCCATAGTGTGAATTAATTCTCCGGAACTTTTGTGCCGGGGTGTGCGACCACTACACCGTGGGCATGCCGCGCTGTGTAGCGTGTGTGCTGTAGATCAACGTCTGTTCAGATAGTGGAGGAATTCCTTGGAGACCATCAAGGCCTATTTTGCGCTAACGAAGCCGAGGATTATTGAACTCCTCCTCGTGGCCGCAATTCCGGCGATGCTCCAAGCACAACGGGGTGTTGAGGCGGTTTCTGAAAATATCTGGCTCATCATTTCCACCATTTTCGGTGGATGGATGGGCGCTGCGGCCGCCCATACCTTTAATAATGTGGTCGATTATGAAATTGACCAAAAGATGCAACGCACCCGCGCGCGGCCACTAGTGCGCGCCACGATTTCTAAGCGGAACGCGGCGATCTTTGCCTGGATCATGCTCGTGGTGTCGGTGCTTTGGCTGGGAATCCTTGCAAATTCTTGGTTGGCGGCGTTCTTCGTCATCCTCACGAACTTTTTCTATGTATTCGTCTACACCAAGTTTTTGAAGATGCGCAATGCCCAAAACATCGTGTGGGGCGGTTTAGCAGGATGTATGCCGGCCATGGTGGGCTGGGCCGTGATCCGCGATAACGCGCCAGCGGGCGAGCCCGACCGCTGGTGGCAGGCAATAGTGCTATTCCTTATTATCTTTTTCTGGACCCCGCCGCACACTTGGGCCTTGGCCATGAAATACAAGGAAGATTACCGAAAGGCCGGCGTTCCGATGTTGCCGGTAGTGGCGACGGAGCAAGAGGTAACCCGCCAAATCGTGTGGTATTCCATCGGCACGGTCATCGTCACGCTGCTCATCGTCCCCGCGGCATCGTGGATTTACCTCATCTCAGCCGTTACTTCCGGCGCGGTCTTTTTGTGGCTATCCATTCGCCTGCACCAAGGCGTAAAGAAAGGCGCAAAGGTAAAACCCATGCGCCTGTTTATCTATTCAAATAATTACCTATCGGTACTCTTTATTGGCCTGTCTATCGATGCCGTCTTGGGTTGGGAACCAATCGGCCGGATGCTCGGTTGGTCCGCCACCCTGTTTTAGATTCCAGCAGCACGGTCAAGCGTGAGCCTTTGTAGCTCGCGCTTCTTTCTGCTTTAGTCCTGCTTTACCCGCAGGACAATAGAACCGGTGGTGCTGCGCGATTGTAGATCGCGGTGGGCCTGCTCTGCTTCCTCCAGGGGATAGGAGGCCGATACGTTGAACTTGAGGTCTCCGTCCATGACGGCCTGGACGACCGCTTGCGCGCGCATCTGGAATTCGCCCTCTTGCGCCGTCCACGCGCCGAGCGAAGGCCGGGTCAAGAAAATAGAGCCATGCTTATTGAGCAGCTGGGGATCGATGGGCTCAACCGGGCCGGAAGCAGCACCAAAGAGTGCGACAGTGCCGCGCGGACGAACGGCCTCGAGCGATTCGAAGAAGGTGGATTGCCCCACGCCGTCATAGACCACATCGACGCCGCGGCCGCCGTTAAACCGGCGAACCTGCTCGCCCAGGCCATCGCTGTAACGGAAGACGTGGTCGGCGCCGCACTTGTACGAGATCTCTTCCTTTTCATCGGTGGAGACGACCGTGTAGACCGTTGCGCCCAAAGAGGACGCCATCTGGGTCAAGAGCTGGCCCACACCGCCCGCACCAGCAGTGATGAGGCACGTGGCGCCTTTGCCAAGCTCATACACGCCGTGGGAAAGGAAGTGGGCGGTCATGCCCTGTAGCAGCATGGAGGCAGCGATCTCGGTGGGAAAATCATCCGGTACGGCGACAAGGCCATTCCGGGGGACGCAGACCTGCTCGGCATAGGAACCAAAGGCGTGGTGCCATGCCACCAGGGTGCCCTCCGCAATTTCTCCCTTGGGATCATGGACAACGCGCCCCGTTCCCTCAAAGCCAGGGATAAAAGGCGTCTGGGCGTTATAGATACCCTCGCGGTAGTAGGTATCGATATAGTTCACGCCCGCCACGGTGACATCGACTAAGACTTCGTCCTCAGTGGGCGTGGGCGCAGGAACCTCGGCGTAGCGCAGGACTTCCGGCCCGCCCGTTTCTGTGATCTGGATAGCATGCATAGGGCCATGCTATCCCACAAAGCCCAGTAGCTGCAGAAAAATGGTGCTGCCTAGGTCCTAGACGGCGGCGCGTTCCTCTTTTAATGCGTGCTGGCGAACGGCGTATTTATCGTCGCCGGCGGGAGAGCCTGAGATGAGGTCTGGCGTGCCGCCGACGCGGTGGCGCCCGTGTGCCCAGAGCAGGGCGGTAAAGCCGGTGACCACGGCGGACATACCGATGTGGAAGGGGACCGTCCACCGCGGCACACCCAGGTAGAACTGCAAGACGCCCACCGCCCATTGGATGAGGATGCAGACGATAAGGACCCACCCGGCCCTCTTGGTCTCCTGCGGGGTGCGGTGCTTGTACAGCAGGAAGACGGTAATGGCGGTAAAGATGAGGTAGACGTACATGCACATGGCGTGGGCGATGGCCATGGACTCGGTATCTACATCCAAGCGGCCGTCCATTCCCACTCCGGAGTCGCCGGAGTGGACGCCAGAACCGGTCACCATGGTGCCAGTAATCAGGACGATCGAGAGGGCGATGGTCGCAATGACGGCGATGATGCGAATAGCTTGTGGGAAGCGCGGCTGTGCGGTGCCATCATCGGGTTCTTTGATGCGGGCGTACAACATGCAGGCAAGCCACACCAGCACCATGGAGGGCAGGAAGTGAAGCGCCACGGACCACCAGCGCAGATCCAAGTGCACGGAGATGCCGCCGATGACGGCCTGCAGGACGATGCCGGCCACGTTGAGCCAGGCATAGACCCTGAGCTCAGGACGGCGGCACGCCATATACATGGCGATGACTGCCGCGCCGGCGGCGGCGGAATCGACGAAGGTGAGTAGGCGGTTACCAAATTCAATGATCTGGTGGATTGCCGGGGCTGCGCCTTCGACCGGCACCAAGGAACCAGGCTGGCATTGGGGCCAGGTGGGGCAGCCCAGGCCGGAGCCAGTGACGCGGACGATGGAACCAGATACGGTGATGCCGCCTTGGCAGAAGATCAGGATCAGCGCGATGAGGCGCTGTTGCTCCACGGTAGGGACGGCTTCTTTAAAAAAGCGTTTAGTTCTGGTCCAGTAATTCACAAGCTGCATCTTACTAGGGGGTGTGTAGCGAGCCGAAACCTTTGGCTCTATTTCGCGGGGAACTGGGTATAACTCACATTTAGCCGTCGAAGCGGAACCAACGAACGGCCGCATACGACGCCACTGCCAGCCACGCGGTCAAGGAAATGAGCTCGATGCCGGGGAAGATGGAATTGGAGGCATCGGCAAGCGCGCCCGCTAGCGCCACCGTAGGAACGATATTGAGCAGGCCATTATCGCCCAAGCCTTGGGAGTACAGGGCCCATCCGACGATCGCCAGCAGGATGAACCAAATGAGGTTAGCCAGTGCGAGTACGGCCTCAGAGCTGAGGGTCCCGCCAAGCACCAAACCCATGGCGGTAAAGGCAGCGACGCCAAATATGAGCGAGACGATCATGAGCAGAATGCCGGGCGCACTGATGCGCAGGCCCAAGGCAAAGGCCGTGGCACCGAGCACGAGAATCTGGAATACCACCATCGTCAACACGCCGATGATTTTGCCGCCGATAATCGCCCATGCCGGTACGCCGGAGGCGCCGGTGCGCTTTAAGGCCCCGTAGCGGCGGTCAAAGGCCAGGGAAATGGCTTGCCCGGTAAAGCCAGCCGATGTCGCCGCCACCGCAAGCACCATGGGAAAAACCTCGTGCAGACCATGGCCGGTGGTGGATTCCAAGTGTGCGGTCCCAATCAGGATGGTGAGCGGGATAATGATGCTGAGCAATTGTTGCTCGCCGTGGCGCAGCATGAGCTTGGCCTCCATGCCGCCTTGGGCAAGGATGATGGCGACTGCACTCGCCCGCTTGGGTGCCGGGCGGAAGGTGCCGGGGGAAAACGTTGCGCTCATAATCGGGGGCCTACTCCTTGAAAATTCAAAGTGGTGGTTGTAGGTACTGGTGATTCTAGGATGAAGACAGGACACAGGGCTTCATCAACTGCGCAAGTGCCTGCCTGTGAGATCGAGGAATACTTCCTCGAGGTTCCGGTGGTGGGATTCCAGGCTTCGCAAAAGCACGCCTTGCCGGGCGAGCTCGGCGGCGAGGGCGGAAATCAGTTCCGGCGAACTGGGCTGGCTCACCCTGTAGTGCAGCGGCCGCGAGGCGGTCGTGGGGATCCCAATTCGCTGCAAGGTGTCCAAGTCAACTGCGGAGTTGGCGCTAAAACTAAAACCGGCGCCCTCGCCCTGGGAGGTAAGTTCTGCCGGGGTTCCCTGCGCCACGAGCGCGCCGTGATCCATGATGGCGATGTGATCTGCCAGCGATTCAGCCTCATCCATCAGGTGGGTGGTCAATATAACGGTGGCCCCGTCGCGCTTGAGGGCGCGGATGAGATCCCACACGGCGAGACGGGATTGGGCGTCCATGCCCGCGGTGGGTTCATCGAGGAAAACCAGCTCTGGCCTGCCGATGACCGCGAGTGCGAGCGATAGCCGCTGTTGTTGCCCGCCGGAAAGCCGCCGGTAGGACGTGCGTGCAACGCCTTGCAGGCCCAAGGTTTCTAGCAGCCATTCCGGTGGCAGTGGATTGGCGTTATAGCGAGCCGTCAATTCCAACATCTCTAGCACGCGGATACCTGAGTAGGATCCGCCGCCTTGCAGCATGATTCCCACTTTTTCGCGCACCTTATCTGGTGCGGTGCTGGGGTCAAGGCCCAATACCTTAATGGAACCTGCGGTGGGGTGGATAAAGCCTTCAGACATTTCGATGGTGGTGGATTTGCCAGCACCATTGGGCCCAAGCAGGCAGAATATTTCGCCATGTGCAACGCTCAGGCTGAGCCCGTTGACGGCTGCCGTGGGGCCAAATTTCTTTACCACACCTTCCAAGGACAGGGCGGGGCTATCGGCTGGAATTACATTCACGGGTGCCTAGTTTAAGACACGGATTCCATTTCGGCGCATAGCAACCCACCACACTCCGGCCACTACGGCGAATGCGCAGGCAGCGGCGATATAAATGGAAAGCACCGTTCCCGCAGGTAGGCCCAAGCCGCGCGGGAGTACGAAAAAGCTCATCGCACCGGTATAGGCAACGACGCTAAACCGGAAGATGTGCCGGTTCGCCCACGCCGCCAACGGCAAAACGGCCCACAGGATGTACCAGGGGTGGACCACTGGGAAGAAAATGACGAGCACCAGGGTAGAAATTCCCAAGCCGCCGACGGGATGGATATATCCGCGCAGGGTGGCATACAGCATGCGGGCCATGAAGGCGACGGCGACCAAGACGCCGAAACTGCGGGTGATGGTCAATATGGCGTCTGTATGGTCCCCAAGCCCTAAGAACATCCCGAGGAAACCGGCGCCCACTCCCACAGCCGTGGATAGGGAAAGCCAGGAGCGAATCGTGGCGGCGCCGCCTTGCCCGGTAATCCATCCGAGGTTAATGCCCGTGATGAGGCTGATGAGCGCAATGGTGGCTATGAGCACCGCAGCCTGCACGGCGATGGCCGTGAATAAGGCCTTCCAGCGCGGCACGCGCGCCTGCACGTGCAAGTGGCGGGCATAAGCCATGCCGATAAAGCCGAGCCCAATAAAGCCGGTGACCTTGACCATTCCGGCGCTGGATAGGAAAATTCCCGAGGCTATCAGCGCTAAGTAGGCCCCTCTTTTATCCTGCCCCAGCTTATCGATGCCCCTTAATCCAAACTCCATGCCCAACAACGACAATCCAAGCATGATGGATTCATTATGAATACCGCCGACGAGGTGAAGGATGGTCAGCGGGTTCAAGATGCCGAGCCATAGTGCGGAGGCAGGGGAGACGCGGCATCGCTGAGCAAGCTGCGTGATGGCCCAGCCGGCCACGATGATTCCTACGATGGAAAGTAGGCGGTGGGCGATGACGCCTAAGACAATGGAATTTCCGGTGGCGATGCTGACTATGGCCGCCAGCCCCAGGGCAACTGGCCCATAGGGCGACGGTGAATTTGCCCAGATAAACGGAACGGAACGCGCGAGTTCGTTGCCAGCACCCAAGAGCTGCACCGGGCCGGCGGAATAGGGATCCATCCCTTGGGCCACGATGGAGCCATTGGCCAAATAAGAATAGATGTCTTGGGTAAATAAGGGAGCGGTGAAGATGAGGGGGATGACCCACCCAGCCCACGTGATCCACAACTGGCGCGGGGACACGAGCCGGCGGGAGCGACCGCTGGCGGGCTCGCCGGGTCGCGCCTGGCGCAGCGGGGTGCCCACGAATGGGGCTAGGAAAATCCAGGCAGTAACTAAAAGCCCCACGCCCACCATGACAAGGGCAGACGAGGTCTGCAGCATGCGTGACATGAGCGAGCCAAAGGGCACATTGTCATAAGGGTTGCCCACTACAGGCAGCGCGCCTGCTCCCAAAGCGCCAAAGGCAATGAGGAGGGATCCGACGGTTCCGGCCCACCGCAAGATGAAAAAGGTGCGCTTTTGGGAGACCGTGGTGTGCTGGAGAACCTCTGGCGCTTGGGTGATGAAATCGTAGCGAGTATCACCGGCTTGCGCGCCTGTTCCTTCAGCGTGCAGCTGCGCGGAACGAGAACCTGCGGTACCCAAGCGTGGCAATTCTGCCTTAACGCTATCGAGTACTCCCCGTAGTTTCCCTTTCATGGCTTTAGACCTTACGCGAGGACCGCGGGGTGGGAAATTCCCCCCCGCCGCCACGCCCGGTAACTGCAATGGTGGCATTCCGGAATGAATTAAGGAACACTAGTGTTGTCTAATGATGAAAGCGCAGTTATGGCGCTTGCGTAGCGACGGCAATTTCGGCGCGACGGAGCGCGGTGGCTGCAGGCAACTGACCTAAGGAAGGGAGGTTTTAGGGCATGGGTAACTCACAGCGCGCGGCAGCGGCGCATGTGGCGGTTAAAGAATCGCGGTCCACGGATGGTGATACCCGCCGCCAGGTACTGCTGCTATTGCTTAAAGATGGCCCTGTAACCGCCTCTTACCTGGGTGAGCGCCTTGGTCTTTCGACCGCCGGGATCCGCCGGCATTTAGACATTCTGGTGGAAGAAGAACTAACGGAAGTTGTCGAGCGCCGTCCAGTTTCTCGTTCGCGGATGCATTCCGGAGCGGGTCGTGGGCGACCGGCAAAGCACTTCCGCCTGACGGATCGTGGGCGTGCGCAATTTGGCCACGCCTATGATGAATTAGCTTCTGAAGCGTTGACCGCGCTGCGCTCTGCGGGCGGTTCAGAGGCTGTAAAGAACTTCGCTAAGGCTCGGTTTGAGCGCATCATCGCCGATGTGCGTCCCTTCGTGGACGCGGAAGAATCGGTTGAGGAAGTAGCGCGCAAACTGGCTGAAACCCTGGATCAGCACGGGTACGCCGCAACCGTGGACCGCGCTGGCCAGGGAGTGCAAATCTGCCAACACCACTGCCCGGTTGCCCATGTGGCGGCGGAGCATCCCGAACTGTGCGAGGCAGAGCAGGAAGTCTTTTCCGCCCTCTTAGGCAAACACGTACAACCTTTGGCGTCTATCGCAGATGGCCACGGAATTTGTACCACGAATATCCCCTTGACACCTGTCAAAACTAATACTGAAAGGAGCGAGTCATGACCCAGGCACAATCGGCACCTGACAATAAGATGACCGATGATGAGATCATCGATTCTATTGGTGCGTATGAGTACGGCTGGCACGACTCTGACTCGGCCGGCGCTTCTGCCGCCCGTGGCCTGAACGAGGACGTTGTCCGCGATATTTCCGCAAAGAAGGGCGAGCCCGAGTGGATGCTGAACCAGCGTCTCAAGGCTCTGAATATCTTTGATAAGAAGCCTATTCCCTCTTGGGGAGCGGATCTCTCCGGCATCGACTTTGACCAGATCAAGTACTACGTCAAGTCCACCGAAGAGCAGGCGCAGACCTGGGACGACCTCCCGGATGATATTAAGGCCACCTACGATAAGCTGGGCATCCCTGAGGCGGAAAAGCAGCGCTTGGTTGCCGGCGTGGCCGCACAGTACGAGTCTGAGGTTGTCTACCACCAGATTCGCGAGGACCTGGAAAGCCAGGGCGTTATCTTCGTCGATACTGATACCGCGCTGCGCGATTACCCGGAGCTTTTTAAGGAACACTTCGGCACCGTTATTCCTGCCGGTGACAATAAGTTCTCCGCGCTCAACTCCGCAGTGTGGTCCGGCGGCTCCTTCATTTACGTGCCGAAGGGCGTGCACGTTGACATCCCGCTGCAGGCCTACTTCCGTATTAATACCGAGAACATGGGCCAGTTCGAGCGCACCCTCATCATCGTGGATGAGGATGCCTACGTTCACTACGTGGAAGGCTGCACCGCGCCCATCTACAAGTCTGATTCCCTGCACTCCGCGGTGGTGGAGATCATCGTGAAGAAGGGCGGCCGCTGCCGCTATACGACGATTCAGAACTGGTCCAGCAACGTCTACAACCTGGTGACCAAGCGCACCAAGGTGGAAGAAGGCGGCACCATGGAATGGGTCGATGGCAACATCGGCTCCAAGGTCACCATGAAGTACCCGGCCGTGTGGATGACCGGACCGCACGCTAAGGGTGAGGTACTTTCCGTCGCCTTCGCTGGCGAGGGACAGTTCCAGGACACCGGTGCGAAGATGACGCACATGGCGCCCTACACCTCCTCCAATATCGTCTCCAAGTCCGTTGCCCGCGCCGGCGGCCGCGCTGCTTACCGCGGCTTGGTGCAGGTTAACCAGAATGCGCACCACTCCACGTCCAACGTGGAATGCGACGCCCTGCTCGTGGACAATATCTCGCGTTCGGACACATACCCGTATAACGACATCCGCAACGAGTATGTCACGTTGGGCCACGAGGCAACCGTTTCACAGGTTTCTGAAGAGCAGCTGTTCTACCTCATGTCCCGCGGCATTGCGGAAGAAGAAGCAATGGCAATGATCGTGCGTGGCTTCGTTGAGCCGATTGCTAAGGAGCTGCCGATGGAGTACGCCCTCGAGCTCAACCGCCTCATCGAACTGCAAATGGAAGGATCGGTCGGCTAAAGAAATGGTCGCTTCGAACGAATTCAATCCGGATAAGATCACCAAGGGTGACGTCTTTACCTCTACCAACGTGGAGGATTTCCCGGTACCGCACGGCCGCGATGAGGTCTGGCGCTTTGTTTCCCTGCGCAAGCTGCGGGGCCTGCACAACGGGGAATTTGCTCAAGCGGTTGCCCAGGACGTCAAGGTAAGCGAGCATCCAGGCGTTTCTGCGGAGACTGTAAGCCGCGACGATGAGCGCCTTGGCCGCGTGGGCAAGCCTTCTGACCGCGTGGCTGCCCAGGCATGGACCTCCATGCCGGAGGGTCAAGTGGTAACCGTTGACCCTGAGGTGCAGGTGGAAGATCCCATCACCATTACCTATACGGGCAAGGGCGACGACGTGACCTCATTCGGTGCCACTTCCATCGAAGTTGGCCACCATGCAGAAGCCACCGTTGTGCTGAAGTACGTTGGTTCCGGCACCCACGCGGATAACGTGGAGTTCATCCTCGGCGATGGCGCGCACCTGACCGTCATCGTGGATGTCGACTGGGAAAACGACGCGGTGCACCTGTCTAACCAGGTAGCACAGGTGGGACGCGATGCCGTGCTGCGCCATAACTCCGCCATCTTCGGCGGCGAGGTCGTGCGCATTGTCCCGCGCGTGAACTTCACCGCTCCCGGCGGCGACGCCGAGTTGCTGGGTGTGTACTTCGCCGATTCTGGTCAGTACTTCGAAAACCGCATGCTCGTGGATCACTCGGTTCCGAATTGCCGGTCCAATGTCCTGTACAAGGGCGCATTGCAGGGTGAGAAGAAGAACGAAGCTCGTACCTGCTGGGTAGGAGACGTGCTTATCCGCTCCAACGCACAGGGCACCGATACTTATGAGACGAATAATAACCTCATCCTTACGGACGGTGCGCGCGCTGACGCTATCCCGAACCTGGAGATTGAGACCGGTGAAATCACCGGCGCCGGCCACGCCGCAACGGTTGGACGCTTTGACGATATCGAGCTGTTCTACCTGATGTCGCGCGGCATTCCGGAGGCAGAGGCTCGTCGCCTCATCATTCGTGGCTTCTTCAATGAGGTCATCCACCGCATCCCGGTGCAATCCCTGTCCGAGGAACTGGAAAACCGCATTTCCGAAGAACTGGAAAAGATCTCCGCTTAACGCACTTACAGAAGGAAACCCACACACTATGTCTACTCTGGAAATTAAGAATCTCCACGCCCAGGTTCTGCCGAACGAAGAAAACGGCGAGCCCAAGGAAATCCTCAAGGGCGTCAACCTCACCATTAACTCCGGCGAGATCCACGCCATCATGGGGCCGAACGGCTCCGGCAAGTCCACCTTGTCCTACACCATTGCTGGTCACCCGAAGTACGAGGTCACCGAGGGCGAGGTGCTTCTCGATGGCGAAAACCTCCTCGACATGCCCGTCGACGAGCGCGCTCGCGCCGGCCTATTTTTGGCCATGCAGTACCCAACCGAGGTGCCGGGCGTAAAGGTATCGCAGTTCATGCGCTCCGCCGTGACCTCCATCCGCGGCGAGGCCCCCAAGCTGCGCGAGTGGAATAAGGAACTTACTGAGGCTCGCGAGAACCTGAAGATTGATAAGTCCTTCATCTCCCGCTCCGTCAACGAGGGCTTTTCCGGTGGCGAGAAGAAGCGCCACGAGGTCATGCAGCTGGACATCCTAAAGCCCAAGTTCGCGGTCATGGATGAGACCGACTCCGGCTTGGACGTTGACGCGCTGCGCATCGTCTCTGATGGCATCAACCGCTACCAGGATGACACCAATGGCGGCATCTTGATGATTACCCACTACAAGCGCATCCTGAACTACGTGCAGCCTGATTTCGTGCACGTATTCGCTAACGGCCAGGTTGTGAAGACCGGCGGGGCCGAGTTGGCAGACCAGCTTGAGTCTGACGGCTACGACCAGTTCCTGCAGTAAAGACCAGCCCAGTGCTGGTTCATCCTCGATGAATCGAAGAAGTTTTATGTCTGGATTTGATGTAAACGCAATTAGGGAGCAGTTCCCGATCCTGCAGCGCACCGTGCGCGGCGATAAACCGCTGGTGTACCTGGATTCGGGGGCTACCTCCCAGCGCCCACTGCCGGTGTGGAAGGCAGAGGAGGAGTTCGTTCTCCATACCAACGCCCCCGTCCACCGCGGCTCGTATCAGCTGGCCGAGGAGGCGGATAACGCCTATGAGTCGGCCCGTCAGGCCATCGCGGCCTTCGTTGGCGCGGACCGCGATGAGATTGCCTTTGCCAAAAACGCCACCGAGGCGCTCAATGAGGTTGCCTATACGCTTTCCGATGAGCGCGCGGGCGAGCTGTACGTGGGAGAGGGCGATACCGTCGTCATCACGGAGCTTGAGCACCATGCCAATCTCGTGCCGTGGCAGGAGCTCTGTGAGCGCACCGGTGCCACCTTGAAGTGGTACTCGTTGACTGACGATGGCCGCATCGACTTGGATTCGCTCGAGCTCGATGAATCCGTCAAGGTTGTTGCGTTTACTCATCAGTCCAATGTGACTGGCGCGGTTTCCGATGTCGAGGAAATGGTGCGCCGTGCTCGCGAGGTCGGCGCCATGGTGGTGCTCGATGCCTGCCAGTCCGTCCCGCACATGCCGGTGGATTTCCACGCCTTGGATGTGGATTTTGCCGCATTCTCGGGCCACAAGATGTGTGGTCCCAATGGCGTGGGAGTGCTTTACGGCAAGGACGAATTGCTGCGCAAGCTTCCCCCGTTCCTCACGGGTGGCTCCATGATCGAGGTAGTGAAGATGGAAGGAACCACCTTCGCGGAACCGCCCACGCGCTTTGAAGCGGGAACCCAGATGACCAGCCAGGTCGTCGGCCTCGGCGCCGCGGTGAAGTTCCTCGAGGAGGTGGGGATGGATAATATCCATGCCCACGAGCAGAAGCTCACCGCCTATGCCTTGGAACAGCTTCGTGAGATTCCGGGGCTGCGCATTATCGGCCCAGAAACGGCTGAGAACCGCGGCGCGGCCATCTCCTTTACCGTGGAAGGCGTGCATCCGCACGATCTGGGTCAGGTTCTAGATGACCAAGGCGTATCCATTCGCGTTGGCCACCACTGCGCGTGGCCGCTGCACCGCGCCTGCGGTGCGCAATCTACCGCACGCGCTAGCTTTTACCTGTACAACACGGAAGCCGAAGTAGATAAGCTGGTAGAAGCCATTAAGGCCGCCCGCGATTTCTTTGGAGTTGCCTAATGAATCTAGATTCGATGTACCAAGACGTGATCTTGGATCACTATAAAAACCCGCAACACGCGGGGTTGCGCGAGCCGTTCCAAGCAGAGGTTCACCACGTGAACCCCTCGTGCGGCGATGAGCTCACGTTGCGCGTCAACCTTTCCGCGGACGGCAAGACCGTTGAAGATGTGTCCTACGACGCCGAAGGTTGTTCCATCTCGCAGGCATCGACGTCCGTCATGGCGGAAGAGATCGTCGGCCTGTCTTTGGAAGAGGCCAATAAAAAGCTTGCCGAGTTTGAAAAGATGGTCACCTCGCGTGGCCAGGACGATGGCGATGAGGACATCATCGGCGATGGTGTTGCTTTCGCGGGCGTTTCCCAATACCCGGCACGAGTTAAATGCGCGCTGCTAGGGTGGAAGGCTTTTCAGGCCGCCACCGCAGATGCGCTCAATGAAGTGGAGAAGTAAATGACCGATCCCGTAGATCCTTACCAGAACGAGAATTCGTCCTTCAGCGCAGGCAGTGAGCGGCCAGAGCAGACGGAAGAACAGCTGTCGAAGGCCTTTGACATCACCGAGTTCATGCGCGATGTCATCGACCCGGAGCTCGGCATCAACGTCGTTGACTTGGGCTTGGTCTATGACCTGTGGCTGGAAGAAGAGGACGGCAAAGAGCTAGCCATGATCAACATGACGCTTACCTCGCCGGCCTGCCCTTTGACCGACGTCATTGCGGAACAGGTTGAGGACATCGTTACCGGCAAGAAGCTTGCCGATGGCGTGCGTATCAACTGGGTGTGGATGCCGCCTTGGGGCCCACACATGATTTCCGAAGAAGGCCGCGAGCAGCTCCAAGCTCTGGGCTTTGCGGTTTAATCACCACGGAATAGTGGGAAAGCGGCGGTAGTATTACCGCCGCTTTTTTGCGTGAATTAGTGCCTTGGGCTTTGATTGCTAGACTGGCTTGTCGTGATTGTGACCAATGATTTTGAGGTACGCGTAGGCGCCCGCACGCTTCTCGATGCCCCCGGACAGCACCTCCGCGTCCAGCCCGGCGACCGCATCGGGCTAGTGGGCCGCAATGGTGCGGGAAAGACCACGACCATGCGCATCTTGGCCGGCGAGACCGAGCCCTATGGCGGCACGGTGTCTCGCTCGGGTCCGATTGGCTACCTTCCGCAGGATTCGCGCGAAGGCAATATCGAACAAACCGCGCGCGAGCGCGTGCTTTCTGCCCGCGGGCTGGATGATATTAAACGGCGCATGGCCAAGCAGCAAGAGCTGATGGAAACGGCCACGGATGAGAAATTCCGCGATAAGGCCATCCGTAAATACTCCCGCTTGGAGGAACAATTCGATTCCTTGGGCGGCTATGAGGCCGATTCCGAGTGCGCTCAAATCTGCGATAACTTGGGCCTGCCTCAGCGCGTTTTAGATCAAAAGCTCAAGACGCTATCGGGTGGCCAACGCCGCCGCGTGGAGCTGGCGCAGATCCTTTTTGCAGCCAGCGAAGGCTCGGGTAAATCCCAGACCACGTTGCTCCTGGATGAGCCCACTAACCACCTAGATGCGGATTCCATCGTTTGGCTCCGCCAGTTCCTGTCCAAGCACGAGGGCGGACTGGTCATGATTTCCCACGATGTCGAGTTGCTCGAGGCCGTGTGCAATAAGGTCTGGTTCCTCGACGCGGTGCGCGGCGAGGCGGATGTCTACAACATGGGCTATAAGAAATACCTCGATGCCCGTGCTACCGATGAGGCCCGCCGGCGCCGCGAGCGCGCGAATGCGGAAAAGAAGGCCTCCGCGCTGCAAAAACAGGCCGCGAAATTGGGTGCCAAGGCCACCAAGGCCGCAGCGGCGAAGCAGATGCTAAACCGCGCCGAGCGCATGATGAATGACCTCGATGAGGTGCGCGTTGCGGATAAGGTAGCCAATATTAAATTCCCCGAGCCCGCCCCGTGCGGCAAGACGCCCATGAACGCCAAAGGCTTGACCAAGATGTACGGTTCGTTGGAGGTGTTCGCGGGCGTGGACCTGGCCATTGATAAGGGCTCCCGCGTCGTTGTCCTGGGGTATAACGGTGCCGGTAAGACCACTTTGCTCAAGCTCCTGGCGGGGGAGGAGCGCACCGATGGCGAGGGTGGCATCGTCAGTGGCCATGGTTTGCGCATTGGCTACTTTGCGCAGGAGCACGACAATATCCACCCGGATAAGAGCGTATGGGAAAACACCATCGAGGCCTGCCCCGATGCGGACCAGCAAGAGCTGCGTGGGCTGCTGGGAGCGTTCATGTTTTCCGGCGATAAACTGCAACAGCCCGCCGGAACGCTGTCCGGCGGTGAGAAAACCCGCCTGTCGCTGGCTACGTTGGTCTCCAGCCGCGCGAACGTGCTGCTTCTCGATGAGCCGACCAATAACCTCGACCCTATCTCTCGCGAGCAGGTGCTCGACGCGCTCAATACGTACACGGGTGCCGTCGTCTTGGTAACCCACGATCCGGGCGCAGTGAAGGCGCTCGACCCTGAGCGGGTGATCATCATGCCGGATGGCGATGAAGACCTGTGGTCCGATGAGTACATGGAAATCGTCGAGCTGGCTTAAGCCTGATGAAGACGCTGATCGAGAGGATGCCCGCCTGGCGGGATAAGTTTTGGGTCATTCCCGCCGTAGCGGTAGCGGTAGCCGTCGTGGCGGCCGAAGGCATGTTGGCGCTCGACCGCAACTTCGATCTGGCGTTCTCTCGACTCTACGACGGTAGTGCGGAAAGTGCCCAGGGCCTGCTCACCGCCGTAGCAACCGCCACGCTGTCTCTGGCCGGCACCCTGTTCTTTATCACCCTGACCGCGCTTTCCGGCGTGGTGACGGTGATGGGCCCGCGCCTATTGCACGAGTTTTTAAAGGACCGTTCCATCCAGTCCACGCTGGGGATCTACCTGGCGACTTTTACCTACTCGCTGCTCTCTCTGCGTGCCGTGCGCGCCGGCGGCGAGGGCAAGCAAGAACACGTTCCCTCGCTCAATGTCGCTGTCGACATCGCCTTGGCGCTTATATGCGTGGTCTTTTTGATTTATTTCATCGTCCACATCGCGCAGTCCATTAGCATGTCTCATGTAGTGCACGTGGTGGCCCAGGATGTGGAAGAGCACATGCGGCGCCTCATTGAGCGCGGCGAAGAAGAAAAGGTTGCCAAGGCACCAGGTTCGGATTTCTATGAATCCGCCGATGCAACCCGCAGCTCCCAAACGGGGTACCTGAAGTTCGTGGACTACGAGTCCATTGCCCAAGCGGCCGCCGAAGAAGAGTGCGCGGTTCACCTGGGTGTTGCCCCGGGCGATCTCGTGCTAGAAGGCGAGGTCATTGCCCACGGCGTGCCGCACATGCCGGAAAACATTGAAAAGCACATCGTGGTCACGCAGCACCGCGAGGATGCCTCTGCGCACGACCCTCGGTTTACTGCCCGGCACCTCGCAGAGATTGCTGCTCGCGCTCTCAGTACCGGCGTCAATGATCCTTATACGGTCATCGACATCATTGACCGCTTCACGCAAATCTTGGTGGTCATTGGGGACAAGCGCTTGCCGCAGGGGATTATGCATATCGATGGCGAGTTCCGCTTGGACTATCAAACCTTTAGCTACGAACAGATCATTGAGGCGATGTTCACCCAAATCCGCCGCGATGCGGCCGATAACGCCGAGATCTATCTGAGCCTGTTGAATAACCTGGCCAAGGTGGTCGCGCTGCTGCGGACCGTGGAACGCCGCAATGTCCTAGATGAAGCGGCGGAGGCCATCTACTCCGATGCGGGCCGCCAGGTCGGCGGCGAGGTGGAGTTGCGCCAGTTAGAAGATTCGTTTCAGCACTTCAAAGCAAACCTCGCCCGGTGGGAAGAATCCGAAAAGCCGGGCGAGGAGAATGAAGACTCCGAGTCCTAAGGGGAGCTTTGCGCGCTTGTCCTAGGCGCGCTTCTCCCCCTAGGTGTGGATTACTCCGCGCCTAGTTGCGGAATCCGTGCACCGGTGCGGGGATAAAGCCACCGCGGTTGATGAACTGCGAATTGCCCACCTGATTGACCGGGATGATCGGTGCATAGCCCAAAAGCCCACCGAAGCTGACCTCGTCGCCCACCTTGGCGCCAGGTACCGGAATGACGCGCACGGCGGTGGTCTTATGATTCATCACGCCGATCGCGGCTTCATCCGCAATCATGCCGGAAATCGTGGCCGCAGAGGTATCGCCAGGCAGTGCAATCATGTCAAAGCCGACCGAGCAGATGGAGGTCATGGCCTCCAACTTGTCCATTGAAATGGAGCCGGACTTTACGGCATCGATCATGCCCCTGTCCTCAGAGACCGGAATGAAGGAACCGGACAATCCGCCCACGCGCGAGCATGCCATCATGCCGCCCTTCTTGACGGCATCGTTAAGCAGCGCCAATGCCGCCGTCGTGCCGTGCGTGCCCACCTGATCGAGGCCCATGTGCTCGAGGATATGTGCCACGGAGTCGCCGAGTTCTGCCGTGGGGGCCAAGGAGAGGTCAATGATGCCGAAGGGAACGCCGAGGCGCTCGGAGGCCATATTGCCCACGAGCTGCCCGGCGCGGGTGATCTTGAAGGCCGCCTTCTTTACTTCCTCAGCCACCTGATCCAGGCTTGCGCCTTCCAAGGAGCCGAGGGCGCGGTCCACCACGCCGGGGCCGGAGACGCCAACGGAGACGACGCAGTCAGGCTCCTCGATGCCGTGGAAGGCGCCGGCCATAAACGGATTATCGCCCACGGAGTTGGCAAAGACGACGAGCTTGGCGCAGGCAATCGCGGAATTATCCTTGGTCAGCTCAGCGGCTTCCTTGATGACCTCGCCCATCTGCTTCGTCGCATCCATGTTGATGCCGGCGCGAGAGCTGGCGATATTGATCGAGGAGCACACTACGTCCGTCTCGGCCAAGGCTTCGGGGATGGAGGAAATGAGCTTTTGCTCTGCGCTCGTCGCACCCTTTTCTACCAGGGCGGAGTAGCCGCCGACGAAGTTAACGCCTACTTCCTTGGCGGCCTTGTCCAGCGCCCGTGCGGCGTCGACCGGGTTGCCATCCAAGCCTGCGACGACGAGGGAAATTGGGGTGACGGAGATGCGCTTGTTGACGATCGGGATGCCGAGCTCACCTTCGATGCCCTCACATACCTCAACCAAGTGGCCTGCTTGTTGCGTTACGCGGTCATAGATGGCCTGGCAGGTAGCTTCCATGGTCGAGCGCGTGCATCCCAGCAGGGAAATGCCCATCGTCACGGTACGGATATCGAGACGATAATTTTCGATCATCTCGATGGTGTCCAAGATATTGGTGGTATTAAAACGCGTGCTCATGTTAAATCTCGTTCATGGCGGTAAAGAGGTCTTCGGACTGAATGCGGATGGATTGCTGCTTTTCCTCCGCAACCGGGCGCATCCGCTCCTTAATGGTCTGGATGGACACGGCATCCGAGTCGAATTCGACGCGGAGGATCATGGTGAAGTAGTCACCCATCAAGGTCTGCGAGACGTCAACGACGTTGATGCTGAGATCAGCAAGGGTCGTGGTTACTGCTGCAATGATTCCGGTGCTATCGGCACCGGTAACGGTCATAATGGCATACATAGTCAGTATTCTATCTGGTTCGGTGTGTAACGCTCGCACCGCGGTCGCGGCATGTAGTGACTTAGCTGCGGAAGCGTCGCTGCAGCATAAAAAATGCGCTGTTACGATGGGCGCTATGACTGATACTAAGAAAAAGATTTTGTACATTGGCGGACACGGCAAGGTAGGACTGCTGGCGGCTCCAAAATTAGCGGCTGCGGGCCACGAGGTTCACTCGCTTATCCGTAACCCAGAACAGAAGGCCGATATCGAGCAGGCCAACGCTACGCCGGTTATTGCAGATATTACTGAGCAGTCCGTTGATCAGTGGGCCGAGCTTTTCGCAGATTATGACGCGGTTGTGTGGGGTGCCGGAAATGGTGGCCGTGGCGGTGCAGAGCTGACGTGGGCGGTTGACCGCGACGGTGCCTTGGCCGCCATTGAGGCCCTAGAAAAGCTGGGCAAGGATGTCCCGCAATTCGTCATGATTTCTTATGTCGGCTCTCAGGTTGCGACGACGGACCCAGCCGATGAGAAGTGGTACGCCTACGTGGAGTCCAAGAAGGAAGTAGACAACCGCTTGGCAGACAGCTCCATTCCGCACATCATCCTGAAGCCCGCTGGCCTGACGGAAGAGCCTGCGCAGGGGCTGGAATTCGCTGAGGACAAGATGCTGCAGGAGGGCCAGACCTCGTCTCGTGACCTAGTGGCAGACGTCATCGTGGAGGTACTGGGTCGCGAAGAGCTTCCAACGTCTCCAGTCGTATTCGTCGACGGCGACAAGCCAGTAAGCTCCATTAAGTAATAGTCAGCCAGGCTATCTATGAGTCTCTCGCGCCCAACCGTATTGCTCGACTGCGATCCAGGGATTGATGACTGCCTCGCCCTAATGTATTTGGCGGGGCTGCATCACGCAGGCGAGATCGAATTGGTGGGCGTGAGCACGACTGCTGGAAACGTCGAGGTCCAGCAGACTGCCGCCAATGCACGGTGGATTTTGGATCTTTGTGGATTACCGGAAGTCCCCGTCGCCCCAGGGCGGCCGGATCCGCTCGAGGTCGAGCTGATCACGACACCTGAAACCCACGGGAAGTCCGGCTTGGGCTATCTTTCCGCGCCCGACCACGATTTCGGCGATATTCACTGGCAGGAGTTGTGGTCGACCGCAATTGCCCGCAACCCAGGTCTGCACCTCATCATTACCGGCCCGGTAACTAATTTGGCGGACTTCGAGCGGGCGCATGGCGATGCCGTTGCGCGGTGCGGCTCGATTACCATCATGGGCGGTGCCGTTAATTACCGCGGCAATACGACGCCGACCGCGGAATGGAATTTCTGGGTAGATCCGCGCGCAGCAGCTAACCATTTTCGAGCCTCAGCGGCACCACCCAGTACTCTCTGCTCGCTCGAGGTTACCGAGCAACTTCTCATCACCCCAGAACGGTTAGCAGAAATTGTGGGGCTGCTCGGCACCCACCCAATGGCTGATAAACTGCCGGAGATACTGCGGTTCTACTTCGAGTTCCATCAAGCGCAAGAAGAAGGCTACCAAGCCCAGATCCATGACCTTCTGACCTGCATCATCGCCCTAAAGAAGGTATCGTTCGAGGCGGTAGAAACGACTATTGACGTGGAAGCGGACTCTGCGCTGATGCGCGGGACCAGCGTCGCAGACCTCCGCAATCACTGGGATCGGCCGGCTAATGCCTCGTTGGTGACCAGCGCAGACATTCCAGCCTCCCACCGCGAATTCGACAGGGCGCTGCGCAGCTTGGGCGCGCGTGTTGCTCAAGGCGAATAAATCTTTTACCCTAATCCGCAGCGCATACGCCACATTTTCCTACGCTGAGGTGACATAGGCTGGGACCAAAAGAGCAGTGTGCCCCCATTCTCCTTTACACATTGATGGATTAGGAATACCTCTATGCCTCAGCTTTCTCTTACCCCTGCTCGCCGGGGGATGGTCATCGCGGGCGCCGCGCTAGTCGTCGCCACGTGGATCTACTTGGTGCTTTTTCGCCCGACCGATTGGGAGTCCGTAGCGGGCTCCGCCGAAGCCTTGATCACCTTGGCCGGCTACCTCATTGGTGCGGCTCTTTTGCTTGCCGGCACCGTGCCGTCCCTCCCGGCTCGTACCATCGCCATTATTCCCATCGCCTTGGTTCTTAATATCGTAGTGGGCCAAATCATCGGATCGAGCGGCATTCCGCTGTATATCGACTCCGTAGGAACCATCTTGGTAGCGGCCCTCGCGGGCCCCATCGCCGGGCTCGCTACCGGTACGTTGTCATCGGTGGTCTGGGGATTGCTCAACCCGATGGCGCTCCCATTCGCTGCCGTTTCCGCTGCGACCGGATTCCTTTCTGGCTGGGCCATTCAAAAGGGCGCGTTCACCAAGATCTGGAAGGTCATCGTCAGCGGCGCGATTATCGGCATCATCTGCGGCATGCTCGCCGCACCCGTAGCCGCCTTCGTCTACGGCGGTACGGCTGGTGTCGGTACCGGCGCGCTCACGTCCCTCTTCCGCGAACTGGGCAACTCTTTGATTGCATCCGTCACCATGCAGTCCCTCATCTCTGACCCACTGGATAAGGTCGTTGTATTCCTCATCGTGTGGGCTGCCGTGAAATCCTTGCCCAAGCGAACCCGGGAATCCTTGCAGCCTCGCTAATGTATCGCCTTCACCCGTCGACGGTCCTCACCATTGCTGCGTGCGGCTGGATACTTATCCTTGGGCTCAATAGCCCACTAGTCTCCGCGCTCGTGGCAAGTGCGATGCTTGCCTATGGCGTGTGGGCCACGAGATCCATCGCGATCGTCTTGGCATCCGGGGCGCTCTGTGTCCCAGTGGTCCTATCGATGTTAGTGATCCACGCCCCCTATGGTGATAACCAACTGATTCCGCTAGTCACAAGCGATGGCCTGCTCATTGCAGCCACACTAGCCCTGCGCTTTTTCGCATTAATGGTGTGCTTCATCGTGGCGATGTCCGTGCTGCGAATTTCCGATATTGCGAAATGGCTACAAGTCTCGCGCGCGGGGCACAAAATTGCCTACATCGTTGGTGCTTCACTGCAATCTTTGCCTCAAGGCGCGCAGGCATGGCGGACCGTCCGCGATGCTAACCAGCTGGCCGGAATCAAAGTGACGTGGCGCAATACTATTTCTCGGGTGGTCATCCCGGTGATTTCGCGCCTATTGATTCAAGGCACCGAGCGCGGCCACGCCCTAGCCGCCGCGGGCTTTGATGAAGAGGGAACTAGGACCCTTTTGCGGCCGGTACCGGATTCTGCCGTGTCCCGCGTGCTGCGCTGCATCGTTCCCTTAGGAACCATAGGAGTCATGGTCTTTGTATGGATATAGACGATATTCAGCCGAGTAAAGGAACCGTCGTTCAAGTACTTGTTCCTTCGGATGCGATCGCGGAAAACGTAGCGCAAAAGCTAGGAGAAAAATTCTCGACGTCCGCCATCATCGGTACAGACTCGTCCGCCCAGATGAGCTATTTGCGCGATACCTGTATCGAAGAAGTAGTCCTAGGCCTAGAAAACCAAGGTGAGGACCCAGCGCGCATGCAGGTGCGGGGAGAGGAAATGCTCGCGGCTGTGGGCCTGAGCGATTACGCGGAGAAGAACCCCACCCAGCTCTCTGGTGGTCAGACCCGGAGGCTCGCAGCTGCGTGTGTGGCGATTCGCGAACCCGAGGTCCTTATTATTTGCGAGCCGAGCGCGGGTCTTGACCCCACATCGCTGGCGATGATGGTGAAGCTATTGCATTCGCTGCGCAATACCTGCGTTCTTGCTGTGTCATCGATGCATTGGCCCGAATTGGGCGGTCACGTTGTAGGAGAGATCCCGCAACCGGTCCCACTTAGCTTGGAAGCGATTTCGTCCCATGGACCGCGGGAAAATCTCGGCCCGCTTACGGCGCGCCGCGGACAAGAAAAGAAGCGGTGGTGGCAGTCGGCGAAGCCTTCCGGCACTACCTTTAGCGTCGGGCCAGTGACCATTCCCATCCGCAGCGGCAGTGTGACCTGGTTGCGCGGGGCAAACGGCACTGGAAAGACATCGCTTCTGCGCTCCGCCGCCGGCCTTGATGGGGCACAGCGCCCAGCTGAGCCCCGGGGATTGGTCCTCCAATCTCCTTATGACCAGGTAATATATTCCACTTTGGGGGATTTTGTTCCCGATACCGTGTTACGGGAGCTGCTGGAACTTGATGCCGATGAGCACCCATTGGATCTGCCCGCTTCCCGGCTCAGGCTGGCCCAAACTGCACATGTGGTGGGGATGGGCCACGCCATCGTGCTCATGGATGAGCCGGATAGCTTGCTTTCGCTAACGGATCGAGCGCTGATGCATCAACTGATTCATAGGACGCTGGAATCAGGAACGGCAATAATCCTTACGTGCCACGATCCAGGGTTCGTCGAAGAGATCGCGCAGTATGTCAGTATCCAAGAAGTGGAACTGTCCAGCACTGACGGCATCCAAGAAGACACCAACTAAGCGTGGCGGCGTTGAGTCGCTGCCTTCGCCTCCTGCTAAGAAATCAGAAAGGCGAAGGCTGGTGCGCGGTTAGCGCTGAGGCGAACTAGAACTCCGGATCGATTGCTCTACCAGATCGAGGACGCGCTCCAGGCTATCCGTATCTCCCAAGGCGAGCCTATTAATAAACCCATCCATGAAGGTTTCCAAATAGCACACCAGGGTATCTATATCGACGTCGTCTCGCAGGCGGCCTTGCTCTGCGTTGGAGGCGAGGCGGGCGCGGATAGCCTCGTCACGAATGGACTGGTGCTCTTTCCAGCGCGCAGCAAATGATGGGTCCGTGCGCAATAGAGAAGTGATCTCTAGACGCGTGGCAAGCCAATCGTGGCGTTCTGGGTGACGCAACATTTCACGCATGACTTCGACGAGGCCATTATTAGCCACTACTTCCGCCTGGCGCGCGGCATCTTCGCGGGCTAAGGAAAGAAATAGAGATTCCTTGTCCCCAAAGTGGTGAAAAATGGCGCCACGTGATTTCCCGGTGGCTTGTTCTAAGAGGCGAACCGTCGCACCCTCATAGCCATGCTCGGCAAAGCAACGTCGCGCCCCAACGAGAATTTCGTGCCGCCGCCGATTTAACTCAGATTCACTCACGATTGGCATAGTGAGGTCGTCTCCTTTTAGGAATAATTAATACTTCAAGTTAAGTATGTTCTGAAACGAACATAGTACGACAATAAAGAAACGCGGGGCCGCAGAGCCCTCTACGGGAGAGAGCGGTGCGACCCCGCGTCTTCAAGCTCAGCGACGAGCACTAAGCCCAAAAAGCTTAGTACTTTTCCGTCGCATTAAGTGGCTTAGTTCGTCACCATCTGGCGCAGCACGTACTGCAGGATACCGCCGTGGCGGAAGTACTCTGCCTCACCCGGGGTGTCGATACGTACGTTAGCGTCGAACTCGACGGTGTCATCAGAGTCTTGCTTGGTAGCGGTGACGTGAACGGTCTTCGGGATGGAACCGTCGTTGAACTCGGTGATGCCTTCGATGTCGAAGGTCTCCGTACCGTCCAGCCCCAGGGACTCGTGGGACTCGCCGTCAGGGAACTGCAGTGGGATAACGCCCATACCGATGAGGTTCGAGCGGTGGATGCGCTCGAAGGACTCGGTGATGACTGCCTTTACGCCCAGAAGGTTGGTGCCCTTTGCAGCCCAGTCACGGGAAGAACCGGTGCCGTATTCCTTACCAGCAATAACGACCAGTGGGATGCCGGCTTCCTTGTAGTTCTCGCATGCATCGTAGATGTATGCCTGCGGTGCGCCCTCTTGGGTGAAGTCGCGGGTGTAACCACCGGTCTCATCCACCAGCTGGTTGGCCAAGCGGATGTTGGCGAAGGTACCGCGCATCATGACCTCGTGGTTACCGCGGCGGGAACCCAAGGAGTTGTAGTCAGAGCGGGAAACGCCGTTCTCATCCAGGTACTGCGCGGCCGGGGTGCCCGGCTTGATGGCAGAAGCAGGGGAGATGTGGTCGGTGGTGACGGAATCGCCCAGCTTCGCAAGAACGCGAGCGCCCTTGATGTCCTCAACTGGGTCCGGTTCGGTCGGCATGCCCTCGAAGTACGGAGCCTTGCGGATGTAGGTGGAGTCCTCATCCCACTCGAAGGTCTCGCCCTCTGGGACATCCAGGTTGCGCCATGCGTCGTCACCCTTGAAGACGTCGGCGTAGTCAGCCTCGTACATCTCGCGGGAGATAGCGGACTGGATGGTGTCCTCGATCTCCTGTGGGGTAGGCCAGATGTCCTTCAAGAAGACATCGTTGCCGTCTTCGTCCTGACCCAGCGGCTGGTTGTCGAAGTCGAAGTCCATGGTGCCGGCAATAGCGTAGGCGATGACCATGATTGGGGATGCCAAGTAATTCATCTTGACGTCCGGGGAGATACGGCCCTCGAAGTTGCGGTTACCGGACAGAACTGCGGTAGCTGCCAAGTCGTTCTCGTTGATGGCTGCAGAGACTTCCTCTGGCAGTGGGCCGGAGTTACCAATACAGGTGGTGCAGCCGAAGCCGGATAGGTAGAAGCCCATGGCCTCGAGGTCCTTCCAGAGGTCTGCGCGCTGGAAGTAGCCATCGACAACCTGGGAACCAGGTGCACAAATGGTCTTAACCCATGGCTTGGAGCGCAGGCCCTTTTCGGCGGCCTTACGTGCAATCAAACCTGCACCCACCATGACGGATGGGTTGGAGGTGTTGGTGCAAGAGGTGATGGAGGCAATTGCCACCATGCCGTGGTCAAGGGTGTACTCGCCACCGTTATCAGGTTCAACGGTGATCGGGTTGGAGTGACGTCCCTTAGCGCCAACGGCGGCGGACTCGCCGTGGCCCTCGCGCGACTTGTTCAAGCCACCGGTGACGTCCTCATCGCCAGGCGCGCCGCCCTCAGCGGACATGCGCTTTGCCTCAACGGAGGAGTCATCCACGCATACCTCGTCGGTGGTGTAGTTGGACAGATCCTTACGGAACTGTTCCTTGGCCTCCGAAAGGAGGATGCGGTCCTGCGGGCGCTTCGGGCCGGCGATGGATGGCTCAACGGTGGACAGATCGAGTTCGATGTACTCGGAGTACTCCGGCTCCGGGGTGTCCTCTGCCAGCCACATGCCCTGGGCCTTGGCGTACTGCTCCACGCGGTCGATCTGCTCTTGCGGACGACCGGTGAGCTCGAGGTACTTGGTGGTTTCTTCGTCGATGGGGAAGATGGCCGCGGTGGAACCGAACTCTGGCGACATATTGCCGATGGTGGCGCGGTTAGCCAGCGGGACGGACTTAACGCCGTTGCCGTAGAACTCTACGAACTTCTGGACAACGCCGTGCTCACGCAGCATCTCCGTAATGGTCAAGACGACGTCAGTTGCGGTAACGCCGGTCGGGATTTCGCCGGTGAGCTTGAAGCCCACTACCTTCGGGATGAGCATCGATACCGGCTGGCCGAGCATGGCAGCCTCTGCCTCGATGCCGCCAACGCCCCAGCCCAAGATGCCCAGGCCGTTTTCCATGGTGGTGTGGGAGTCGGTACCGATACAGGTATCAGGGTATGCAAGGCCCTCGTTGTCGAAGACAACGCGGGACAGGTACTCGATGTTGACCTGGTGGACAATACCGGTGCCCGGAGGAACAACGCGGAAGTTGGAGAAGTTCTCAGCACCCCAACGCAGGAACTGGTAGCGCTCTTCGTTGCGCTGGTACTCGATTTCAACGTTCTTCTCAAGAGCGTCGGTGGAACCAAAAGCCTCGACGATGACGGAGTGGTCAATAACCATCTCGGCCGGGTTCAGCGGGTTAACCTGGTCTGGCGTACCGCCAAGAGCGGAAACGGCCTCACGCATGGTTGCGAGGTCGACGACACAGGGAACACCGGTGAAGTCCTGCATGAGGACGCGGGCTGGGGTGAACTGGATTTCAGTATCCGGCTCGGACTTTGGATCCCAATTGGCGAGGGCCTTGATGTGGTCCTCGTTTACATTCTTGCCGTCCTCATTGCGCAGCAGGTTTTCTGCCAGCACCTTGAGGGAGTACGGCAACTTCTCCATGCCAGGAACCGTGTTGATGTCAAAGTAGTCGTAAGACTTACCGTTGACATCAAGGGTCTTCTTGGCGTCGAAGGAGTTCAAGCTTTCAGTCACAGGGAGCTCCATTCCTTGTTGATAAACAGTCTGTTCTGTTTTGTACTCGCCGCCTACTGGGGTTGCGGGATAAGCAAAAGGTGCGCGACCACATAGTAGTCGAGACGAAGCCATGGGGCCCGCAGTGCCAAAGGCGGCAAAGAACGCGATGGTTCACCTATTTATTGTAGAGGTAAAAACCTTCCGTTGCTTCAATTGTAACGGGACAAGCGTTCTGTTTAAAGCTTTTGGTCGCACTCGGCGCGTTTACTGTGTGGGCGGCGGCGGTAACCATTATCTTTAATGCAGAAGGACTACGGGATAAGCGCAGTGCATGACCCCCGATTTCGGGTGCACGAGCCTCCGTAGTAGAGAAGAAGAGGGAAGAGGGTTGAATGGTTCCGGGTGAAGTGGACGTCCCGCAGCTGGCTCAGCAGCTCAAGCAGGATGGCGTAGCTTATTCCGCACCCTCCCTGGAATCGGATGCTCAGCTGAATGCACACGTCGCCGAGCAACTGCGTGAAGGCGACGGGCTCGCCGTGGTCGATGTCTTTGTCTCCAAGTCCGCTGACGCGCGGGACATTGCACAAGAGCTCCATGATGCTACCGATCTGCACACCGTCATCGTGCAGACCCCGCGCCATGTCTCTTCGGTTAGCGAGAACTATAGCCGTGCGGATGTTGAATCCACCCAAGCGCAATTGAAGCCGGGACTTAACCAAGTCGATCTTGTGCAGCAGTACTATGCGGGGCTTGAGCAAAGCAACTTTCCGATGCTCGCGATCGTCGCCGTCGTCGCCATACTCGCCCTACTTTTCGGCGGCTTGAGTTATTGGCGCGCCTCCCGTTATCGCGAAATTCGGGGATAAGTAGCGGCCATTCAGGAGGCCGCGATCCGGGGAAAGCGGATGTATCAAGGAGTCCAAGCGTATCCAACTTCTAGCTATGTTTGTTCGAAAAAGTAGAAGAAAATTTTCTCTTTTAGTGCTCGGAACGCCCCAAAAACCATCCGTTGAAGCGGGCTAAATTTTGCGGCCGCATGAGCGTCGTGGGGCATCGCACTGAAGGAACTCGCGGTGCCCGCCCTGAGATTTATGGAAAATGGTGTTTAGGCATTGGCGTGATCCATCGGCCCTTTACGGGTGCCCTTTGGGTGACTCCGGGTCGCTGCGAATGAAGAAAACTCTCATTGCCTAAAAGTGTCAGGGAAGTGGGGGAGGGGCCAAAGTAAAGGCTTAGTGGTTGACTTGCGCCGGGGGAGTGGTTCCGTGGCAGTGAAACGGCCCCGGTTTGGTTGCGATTCAGAGCGCAAGGACCTTGAAAATATAAAAACCAAAGTGATGAACATCACAATAACGGGATGGTAACAAAATTATTGCAGGTTAGGTACGCCTGTTGTGTCATGTGGTTTAACTTGACTCCCCATAATTAAGTGGAATGTGTGCGAAAAGGGCGTGTCGTGACGTATGGTTCGAGTGTCGACTCAAGGGACATGAATATCTTCTTGAGTTCATGGGCTTAGCCTTGACGGTCAATTGAAGATTCACACGGGTATGTGGGGAAGCACGCCTCGCGGGAATCGAGGAATTGGCGGTACTTGGGAGTCAATGAACCACGAGGGATCTCTCGAACGGGAGAGTAGAAAAACTTTTCACTTGAGCGATGTCAATGTTCGAAAAATAAACATCAACCCACCTTCCTTAAAAGTGGTGAGACGAGTTCGCTAGAGCTCCATCGTGTGGGTATGCGGGTGTGGTTCTTGGTCGAGCCCTTCAATATTGGATTCCCAGTGAAGCGGGGATCCAGGCACAAGGTTCGCCGAGGAGCGCAGTCGGGTACGTGCAGAATGAGAGAATGAGGGAACCGGGATCACACTAGGGCCAGCATTGTGTGGCCTGTTCATGGTTTGTGGCCGCTTGCCCTCGCAGGGATGATTTCAGGCAACCGGGATCTACGGTCCCATCGTGAAGCTGTACCTCCACTGCGCCGCGGCGAGTTGCGCCAAGGATCATAGGGCAGTTCTCACTGTGCCAAGCGCAGCGTGCAAGGGGACTGGATTCAACCAGTTACCCGTAAGAACCGCGCACCACAAGTGAAGCTTTATGAAGATGTGCCAATCTTAAATTGGCAACGCGATGGGAGAAGAAGATGCTCCCTGCAGCGCTAGAGCGCTCACACTCACAGTAAACCGCGTAGTACACGTGGAGAAATTGCACCATATATGTCGCTGGTATGGGGAAATAGCAGCGATTGATGGGCATTGAGTCGTGGAGTTACTGAGTTAAGCTTCAGCACATAGAGCTTTCATAGATGTGCGCACTCCCTAGGTGAAGTCTCTTCAATTTTCGGGCTCATGTGCCGTATACATCCTGGGGCCGCGGGCTGCCAGGGCGATAACCCATACCCATAAGCTTTTGGGTGTGTAGCTATCGGATTCCGAATATCGCAATGAAGACTCTGAGCTTGCTGCTGTGCGGAAATGCGCAAGCTTTAAGTGTCTCGGGCATTCCTGTGCCTAAGTGCGGAGCAGTGAGTCCCTTTCTTAATTGGAAGGTGGTCCAAACAAGGAGAATTCCAGTGGCCACCATTCGTCTACCGCGCATCCGACATGTTCGCGCAACTATCGCTGCAGTCGTAGGTGCCGCAGCGCTATCGCCCCTGACGTCCATCGCTCCCGCGGGAGCAGATGAGCACCCCGATCCTACCCAAGTCGGTACGGTTGCAGATGGTCCGAGCGCCGATGCCGATGACTCGATCGCCCGTGCTGTAACCAACGCTGATGCTCAGCAGCGGGAAGTAGATCATCTGCGGCAGCTGCTCGACCAGGCGGAGGAGCAAGCGGCGGCCGCGACGGAGCGCATCTCCCAGCTTTCGGCCGACCCTGAGGTTGCGGACGATGCAACAGAGCTTGACCAAGCTTATGCCGATAAGCGCGCGGCCGAATCGGCAATGGTCGAACATCGCCGCAATTTGGCCCAACGAGAGGCTCAGATGAGCGCCACCCGCAGCTTCGCTGAGGCCTCTTTTGCCCACCAGCAGGAGACGGCGGAAGTGTCCCAGCAGGGTGACCTTCCAAAGGTGCAAAATCAAGATAAAAACCTTGACTTTAAGGTAGGAGCGGATGCTCTTGCCGATGATCCCGTCAAGCCCCAAGACTTGAATGAAGACAAGGCTCAAAACTTTACCGACGAGATTATTCCGGATGAAGCTACACTCCCTGAGGCGACAAATGATGACGCCGTCGTCGAGGGGCAGAAGGACGCAGCTGCCCCGAAGGTGGAGTTCGGCACCGCACTTAATCAGGGAGCCACGCCGTCCTTTAACACGGTCGACTACGGCACTGGTTCATCGGCATCGGACGTAGTGGACATTGCAGGCGAGCTCGCCGCAGCCGTCGACGAAGATGATGTACGGGGGCTGTTGGAGGGCTCTTCAGACCTGTTGGGGATTGGCAGCCCGAATACGGCGCCATCGGCAAGCACCGATCCTTCCGCTACCGGTCAGGGGTCAGGAGCGCCATCCAACTCTGCTCCGGGCAATAGCAGCCAGATTGAGGCGGTAATTGCTCGCGCAGAATCTGTCATCGGAACCCCATACGTGTGGGGCGGCGGCGACAACAATGGCCCAACTGGCGGCCTCCGGGACGGCGGCGTTGCCGATAGCTTTGGTGATTACGGCCGGAGCGGTTTTGATTGCTCTGGATTGACTAAGTACGCGTTCGCCGCAGCAGGCCTGGACCTTCCGCACTACACCGGTGCGCAGTACCAAATGGGCAACAAGGTTTCGCGCGACAACTTACAGCGCGGCGACCTCATCTTCTACGGCGCCGGCGGTAGTCAGCATGTTGCGATCTACTTGGGCAATGACCAAATGATTGAAGCCCCGCAGTCTGGCCAGAACGTACAGGTCTCCCCCGTGCGCTGGGCTGGTGCGACCCCGGATGTCGTGCGTCTTCTCTAATTCTTAGCCTTGTGGTTGCTACTATTTAGGGCATGACTGACGCACAGCATCCTGCCCAAAATTTCGACGCCCTGCTCGTTCTTTCTTTCGGTGGCCCGGAAGGAAATGAGGAGGTCGTTCCGTTTTTAGAGAACGTTACGCGGGGCCGCGGAATTCCGCGCGAGCGCTTAGAAGTAGTGGGCGAGCATTATTACCACTTTGACGGGGTAAGCCCGATCAACGGCCTGAACCGGGAGATTATCAGTAACGTCGAAGGTGAGTTGAAAAAACGCGGACATAATCTACCGGTTTATTTTGGCAATCGGAACTGGCATCCCTTTGCCACAGCTACCGCAGAGAAAATGGCGGAAGAGGGGATCCGCACGGTGGCCGTCTTCGCCACCTCCGCTTGGGGAGGCTACTCGGCGTGCCGGCAATACGATGAAGACATCGCTGCAATGCGGCAACACCTTGCAGATAAGGCTCTGCCAGAAATCGAATTCACCAAGATTCGACAATTTTATGATCACCCCAAGTTTATCGCGGAGATGGCCGATGCCGTCGCCGAGGCCTGGCGCCGTATCCCCGCCGAGAAAATGGAGAGCGCGCGCATGCTGTTTACAGCCCACTCGGTGCCGAATGCACACGATAATGTCGGCGGTGCAGACGGGGACAAAAACCTTTACTCCCGGCAAGTAGCCGAAGCCTCCCGTCTGGTGGCCGAGCGCGCCGGAATTTCTGATTACGACTTGGTGTGGCAATCGCGCTCCGGTAACCCGAAGACGCCGTGGCTGGAACCGGATATCGTTGACCACACCACCGAAATCCATGACCGCGACGGGGTAGGCGCCGTAGTGGTGTGCCCCATCGGTTTCATCTCCGATCACATGGAGGTCATCTGGGACTTGGATTCCGAACTGCAAGCCGCAGCCGATGAGATGGGAGTACAGGTCGAGCGCGCCCGCACCGCTGGCCCCTCCCAGCGGTTTGCGGGCATGGTGGTGGATCTGGTGGAAGAACTCGAACAGGGGAAGCCGTGGGAGACCAGCGGGAATGTCACCGTACAAGGGTGCACCACCAACGGCGCGCCCTGCGCTGCAGGCTGCTGCGATATCCGCGCCCACTAAAGGGGCCGCGTGCGAGCCTGCTTCAGCGAGCGAATTCCGCTGCCGAATAAGCCACTCCCGTCATCCGCGCCTGCCGGATATGGCGCCATAGGCGGAGGAGCTGCGGGTCGAGGCTGTGATCGTTGATCCTATCCGTAACGGTTTCGATGATCGCGGCAACGCGGTCCGCACGTGCAAAGAGCTTCGCAGCCCGGGGCGGGGTGGCCGGTGGTAGGCCGGGCGTGTCATAAAAATCGCTCAGGGTCCCCACCGTGAGCCGGGGATTAATCAGCGCGGTGGACTGGTAGCCGGTGGCCGTAATGAGATCAGCGGATTCATCCGTCGCCTTAGTTAACAAGGCGTCCGCTTCGCCGGGGCTCAGCCATGCCGGTGAGGGCAGCGGCTGATCCTCGCGGATCACTTGCCATGCCGTGTGAGCTTGATGGGGATGGGGGACAAGGACCAGCGTGACTTCCGGGTCGTTGGTGCGCACAACGATGGCGCCCGCTGAACTTTGCGCGGCCGCACGGGCAGATTCCGATCCTGCGGGAAGTGCGGGCGCTTCACCCGGGCCAGATAAAATAAGCCGGAGGAGAGGCTCCCCGCCCGCGCCTGGCTGAGAGGTGAGCTCATTCGTTTCGGCCCGCAGGAGGGCAAGCAAATCGATAAAAGGGGATTCATCGACGCATTCGGGGCGCCCGCCCAGCTCCGTCAGGGCATCAAGCAGCTCATCTGTTGTCTCATGTCCCCATAACCACGCAGCGAGCCAGATGGCGGAGTTTTGGAGAGGGGACCACACTTCGGCGCGCATATCCATGGCGAGCAAGTGTAGTAGATAGACTATCGGGTCATGAGTTTAGATCCTTATGGCGGAGATATTTTTGCTGGGCACCGACGCAGCAAGCCCACCCAGTACCCAGAGGTGCCGGCAGAGCCGGGCATGGTGGTAGAAGTGCGCGGTGATGACTTTGTGGGCGCCGTATTAGGCGTGGATAAGACCGTCTTTGGTGAGGTCGTGCGGCTAGAAGACCGCCACGGCGTCGAGCGAGTATTTAACCTTATTAAAGGCGGGTTCTTAGTAGAAGGTCAGCCGGTGACGCTTACGAGGTACGTGCCCAAGCAAGCACCCCGCAAATCCAACTCGGGATCTAGGCGGGTAGAAAACGTAGAAGCCAAGGTGGCAGCGCCATCGCGCATTTGGGTCGAAGGCGTCCACGATGCCGCCATCGTGGAAAAGGTGTGGGGGCATGACCTGCGCGTAGAAGGCGTGGTCGTGGAATACCTGGAGGGCTTGGACAACCTCGAAGAAAGGCTCGCCGAATTTCAGCCTGGCCCCGGCCGCCGGGTAGGCGTGCTCGCGGATCACCTGGTCAAAGGGTCGAAAGAAACACGAATGACCGAGTCAGTGGGGGAGCACGTTCTAGTCACCGGCCATCCTTTTGTTGATATTTGGGCGGCAGTAAAGCCGCAACGGGTAGGCCTGCAAGCATGGCCGGAGGTGCCGCGGGGCGAAGATTGGAAGACCGGGATTTGTCGCCGCGTGGGTTGGTCCGACCCCTCCGACGGGTGGCGCCACGTGTATAACGCGGTCCATTCTTTCCGGGACCTAGACTCCAGCCTTATCGGTGCGGTCGAACGGCTCGTGGATTTTGTGACCACGCCAGAGCTGCAGAAATCAGACCTTGTCTAGGCTCCAATAAGCGGTGCTTTCCGGGCTTAGGCTAGATTGGCGCGTTCAATGAGGTTGACCGCCAATTGCCACCCGGCCATCTCGGCGCTCCAGCCCGCAGCCTGCAGCCTTTGGGACATCGCCTGTTTGGAAATGCCCAATTCTTCTGCGGCCTCATTTTGATTGAGCCCCGCCCTTACGAGCGAGGTCGCCTCGCGGCCCTCGATGGTGCGCTTATTAAGCACGTATCCAATGAGCGCGAAGGCAGCGGCAATATCGCTTGCCTCCGCAGAACGGCCGCGCTTATTGAGCTTGGTATAGACCTGCCCCATGCGCGCGGAATTCTTGAGCGCTGCGGTCGCCACGTGGCGCGCGCTCTCCTCGTCAGCCTGGTTGCCGGGGCTGATGCCGATGCCGATGGCCCAGTCGCCATCGGCAAGCAAGGCCATGACGACCTCACACACTGCGGTGGCGGAATCGACAACGGCGCATATATCCTCCACACCAAGGACATGAAACTCGCCGACGCCCTCGAGAGTGGATAGCGCGGCGGCCGAGCGCTGCACGAGCTCAGCGCGGCGCACGGAACGCCCACGGTAGCGGGCATGGACAGCGAGCACGAGGATCCTCCTTCATCGCGAGCAGTTCGTTACAGTCTACCGCTTAACCTTGACTGGACGGGAGTCGGCAGGCGCGAATCGAGTACAAGCCCGCCTATGCCGGCGAGGGCAAAGACGATAAAGGCAGCGATAATTCCGGGACTGGCCGTGCCAGTAAGGGCATCGCCGAAAAAGACGCCAATGACCGTGGTAGGAATCGAGCCGAACAACGTAGCTACCGTAAAGTGCGAAACGCTGATGGGGGTAAGCGCAGCGACATAGTTGAGAAGGCTGAAGGGCACTCCCGCGACCATGCGCAGGGAAGCGATGGCCAGCCAACCGCGCCGCTCGAGGTGGGCATTGATGGTATAAACCGCAGGATGAGCAAGGTGCGGCCTAATCCAGTCTCCGAGCAGGCTGCGCACAATCAGCAGCGATAATACGGCCGAGATGGTGAGCGCGAATAGCGAGATAGCAAGACCCTGCCAAGGGCCGAAAAGGATGCCAGCTGCAATTGTCCAGATGGTCCGGGGTAGGGGAAATTGCGTAAATATGACATAACTTAGCGTGAAGGCAACCGGAAACCACGCGCCAAGGCGGGCAGCGGCGGCCCACATCTGGGAGAGATCGGGAATATCGAGCCAGATAAAAAGCGCAACTCCAGCAAGTGCGAGCGCGATGATGAGGCTCCAGCGTCGCGGTGACCACGCGCGGATTGAGCCCCAAGCAGAGTGGATGAGTTGAACGCAGAAGCTACCAAAGCTGCGTATCCAATCCCGGAAAGTGGTCATGCGTTTGTATCGTAGTCGGCGAGGACCGTGCTTATAGAATTATCGGCTTCAGCAACAGAATGTCCTGGGGCCTAGCGCCGATGTGTCCACTTTCCGAGGATCAGGCCCAGTTAGGATCGTAGCTGGGGAAGATTAACTTAGAACGTCTATAACGTGACCAATACCTTGGGGGAACGCACTTGTCTTTAGGTGAGCGCGACTAGCTAATTCGCGATATAGTCAGAGTGCCTTCAATAAATAAGGAGGAAATATGCGTAAGGTTCTCTCTTTTACCGTCCCAACAACCTTGGTTTCTATAGCACTTATTTTTCCCCGCCTGCTCTAGCCGATTCTTCTCCTATGGATGAAGGAACCACTGACGATAGTTTTACCTTCACATTCGGCGGCAATGATATGAATTCCCGTGCAACTTATGGTGCAATCGGGGCAGGAACTTGTACAGGTACGTTTGCAGGTCCACGAGTCGAGGCCGGTAACAAGCTCACTTATGGTCTGCATGTCAAATGCGGTGGAAGTGGCTTTCTGCCATTAAGCGCCAAAATTCGTCTTCAAGAAGAGCATGTTGGATTTTTCTACCAAACTGTAGATGAAATGGAGAAGAATCTCACTGAGGGCGGCTACGGGTTTGTTCGAGGTGAAGTAGATTGCGGATCCTCTAATTCAGGGCATGACTATCGTATCGACGGAGAAATCCGAGCAGGAGACCATACAGGGTATGGCGTCTCTAAAGAAGTGCATCTCCCCTGCGATGTTTAACTGTCCCGTAAAAGCCAGGCAGTCAGTTCTTTTATTGCTTGGCTTTTCCCTCCTGGATAATTAGTATTCAATTCTGCAGAGACAGATTCAAATATTTTGCTGGAAATCCCCTGAGCTCTATCGGAGCTAATGTTACCGCGTAGATCATCTAGCGGTACAGAGAGCATGGCATCGTTACTCGGACGCATCCAATACGAGCGCATATCATCAGCGTAGATTTTTGGGAAAGTTCCTAATACCTGGGACTCAAGAACAACATTGCCAAAAATTAATGAGGTCAATCGTTTTTCTTCCATGAGGCTAATTCTATAGAAATAACCTAGGTTTGTGGCTTAAGGAACATTTTGTGTGGATAAACCGATGTGGGTTCCTGGGACAGTCTGGTATAAAAACCTGATCTTGATTTCGAATAGGCTCCAACAGCCTGGGGTTGCTCGGAAAGCGTAGGAGAAAAAGCAACTCACGCTGGCTAGGCTAGAGAAAAACTCACACTACGAGTCCACCCAGGCGTCCGAGGAAATGCTCCTTAAGGCACACACGCCATGCCGTCCAGGACACCACAAAAACGAAAAATCTCGAGGCACCGCAGGAACGATGTCTCGAGACTTCACAATGTGCCCGGAGGGGGACTTGAACCCCCACGTCCGTTAATAGGACACTAGCACCTCAAGCTAGCGCGTCTGCCATTCCGCCACCCGGGCAGGGTGTTTGCCACCTCTCGGTTGGGCACCCCGAAACTTTATCGTGTTCCGCTATTGGAATACAAATCGCCAGGTAAATCCTCATAAAACGGACGATCTCAAGGCGGTGAAAATACATCCTTGTAACTTGGGTAGCCGTAGCGCGAAAGCAGGAACGCGGTACGAAACCAGCCGCCTAGTGGAGGGTTAGTGGGGAGGGACATCGACAAGCGCGTGTGATCTGCGGTACAAAGGGGTACATGACTTCTTATGCAGATGACACTCGATTCCCCGGACCTGACCCATACGCCCCGCTGCGCGATCTCCCCAGCTTCGGGCTGTCTTCTACCGACTTGGTAGAAGGCGATGAGATCCCAGAAAAGCACCGCGCGCCGGAAAGCGTGTCCCCGCAGCTGGCATGGTCCGGGCTGCCGGAGGGAACCAAGTCTTTGGCCGTCACCTGCTTTGACCCGGATGCACCGACTGCCTCCGGTTTCTGGCACTGGGCCGCCTTTAATATCCCCACCGATGTCTCCGAGCTGCCCACCAATGCCGGTGCGGCAGAGGACCTTGGCATCGACGGTGTTATCAGCCTGCGCAATGATTCCGGCAACCGTACCCACTTTGGTGCTAATCCGCCGGCCGGCCACGCGCCGCACCGCTACCTCTACGCGGTCCACGCCGTAGACGTAGAAACCCTCGACATTGATCCGGATTCTTCCCCGACCGTCCTCGGCTTCAACCTGCACTTCCACGCACTGGGCCGGGCAATCCTTTGGGGCTGGTACGAGGCCAAGTAATGGCGAGTTCCGCTCCTAAAAATCCAGTGACCCCACCTGCAGCGCTGCGGGTGGGTGGCGCTTTTTTGGTCGTCGCTTTTGTGCTGGTGCTTTTCGCCCTCATCTCCGTTTTTAGCGATGGATGGGGCGCGCCCTTCGTGTGGACCTACAGCAACCTTGCGATGATCATCGCGGCGGTGATGGTGGGTGCCTTTAGCACAATGAGCAAGGAGCATGCAGGCAGCCGCGCGCAGATCATCGCCTTGGCGGTGGCGGTGGCCTTGATCATTGCTAGCCGCTTTCTGCCCCAGCACGATATCCTGATTCAGCAGCAGTATTGGCTGCTCTTTTATGCCGGCATGTCCGCCATCTGCGCCTTGATTTTGCGGCGCAGCGTCATGGCGACCTCTTAAGCGGGTCCCTAAAACAAGCAATGCCAGGTGTTTCTACACGTGGCATTTTGCTATCTGGTGGGCTGCTAGTTTATTGCCTTCCACGGCAGGTTGGAGCCTACGGCCTCAGAAATATTGTTCAGGCCGTGGGTGCGAATTTGCTTGGCGATGCCCCTGTGAATATCCCGAATCCAGTCCGGACCACCGTAGATGAGCCCGGTATAGCCCTGGAGAAGGTTGGCACCTGCGGCAATCCGCTCCCACGCTTGCTCCGGGGTGGTAATCCCGCCGACGGAAATCAGGACGAGCTGCGAGCCCACGCGCTCGTTAAGGCGGCGGAGCACCTCTAAGGAGCGCTCGGCTACGGGGGGACCGGAAATTCCACCGGCGCCAAGGGCCTCTACCTTCGCACGGGGAGTGTTAAGTCCCTCGCGGGAGATGGTGGTATTGGTGGCGACGATGCCGGCAAGGCCCAGTTCCACGGCGAGATCGGCGACGGCATCGACATCGGCATCCGAAAGATCCGGTGCGATCTTGACCATGACGGGAACATCGGTGGATTCTTGCACGGCGCGCAGGATGGGGCGAAGCGATTCGACCGCCTGCAGGTCCCGCAACCCGGGGGTATTGGGGGAGGAGACATTGACCACCAGGTAGTCCGCCAGGCCGCCTAAAACGGAGGCGGAGCGGCGGTAATCATCCACGGCGCGTTCTGCCGGGATGACCTTGGTTTTGCCAATATTAATACCGATGACGTCGTTGTACCGGCGCTTGCGCAGGTTCTCTGCCACGGCGGCCGCACCCTCATTATTAAAGCCCATCCGGTTTAAGATGGCGGCATCTTCTTTGAGGCGGAAGAGGCGGGGAGTCGGGTTACCCGGCTGCGCCTGCGCCGTGACGGTGCCCAGTTCGGCGTAGCCGAAACCAAGGGGGGACCAGGCATCGGCAGCCGCGGCGTTTTTATCAAAACCGGCCGCCAGGCCAAGCGGGCGCGGGAAGGTGATCCCACAAACGTCTTGTTTCAAGACTGGATCGTTGACCGGCAGGACGCGGCCAAGCGCGCGATTGGCGGGTCCTGCCGCGTGCAGACCGTGCAGGCCAGAATTGATAATACCGTGGATGCGCTCGGGGCTTAAGCGAAACATTCCGCGCAGCGCTAGCTGATAGGCGCCTTTGCGCAGCGAATCGAAGGTCGAAACCATGGATTAAGACTCCTTTTTCAGGTGCGGATCCGCCACGAACTGCAGCCCGTGGCCGGATGCGGAGGCAACCACGATGGTGCCATTGGAAAGAACGGAAATATTCTGGGCATCGGCAAGCGTGGCAAAGTCGCCGCGGGATTCGGGAACGCCCTTGTCAATGGAATAGGCGTGCGCGATGTTGTTATCGGTGGTGGTAGCCCATGCGAGCTCGCGCGAGTCATCCCAGGCCACCGCCCACGGGGTGCCGTCCACCACGCCGTATTGGTGCAGGCGGACGACGTCATCGGAGGTATAGACCGCGATCCGGCCGCCCTCGGTATCGGAGGCGAGCACAACGCCGTTGTCACCCACTGCGATTTGGCCGACACCCTGGCCAGCGCGCAACCGGCCACCGGCGCGGTCATTGGGCCAATCGATATTCTGGATGGTGGAATCCGACCGCTGAATGCGCACGATACCGTCATCGCCATCCGCATTGGGAACGGCGAGCATCTGGTCCGAGCCGGCCTCGACGGAGATTTCGCCGTCCCGCTTGCCATCCTTGTACCGGCCGACCATAGCGGAGTCGCCCGCGGTGACAAAGACCTCGCCGGTCGAAATCTGGGTCGCGGCGCTGACCTGGAAGTCCTCGTCCATCTTGATTTCCCCCGGTGACTCCGGCGCAGAAGGATCGATGAGCAGGACCTTGTCCGAGCAGGCCAGGACGAATCCAGCCTCAGAAGAGCTCAAATCGCCGCAGGTGGAATCGATATCGATGGTCTTCGCCTTTTTGGCGGCAAAATCGTCCTGGCTGCCAATGCGCACCTGGTCCGCGGTGCGAACGGCAATCGTATCTTTCACCGCAGCCAGATCCGTAATGTCCTCATCGAAATCGATGACCGTGCCGGCAGGATCGGTGTCACTGGGAGAAGCGGCCGGGGTGGCGTTGCCCTTCACTGCGGTTTCGGGATCACCGCCTACGCCCACGGTGGAATCGCAGGCGGCCAACGCAGCAGTGGAGAGCGCTAGCAGGCTGGATAGTACGAGTGTGGAGCGGGATCGTGATTTCACGGATACTTATCCTAACAGCGCGCGTTGCGATTTCCCGAAGCCGTGCGCGGCGGTAGTGTATGGCGGGTGATTTCTGATACCGCGACTGAAGCAGTTTCTTGGGCACAAGTTATCGTTTTATCCATTGTGCAGGGGCTTACGGAGTTTCTCCCGGTAAGCTCCTCGGGGCACCTGCGCATCGTTTCCGAGCTTTTTTGGGGCAACGATGCCGGCGCTTCCTTTACCGCCGTTATCCAGCTCGGCACCGAGCTTGCCGTGCTGGTCTATTTCGCCCCGATGATCTGGCAAATCCTCTCTGGGTGGCTGCGCGGGTGGACCAATCCCGCTTCGCGCGGGCAGGACTGGCGCATGGGCTGGATGGTCATCGCCGGATCCATTCCCATCGGCGTCATCGGGTTGGTCTTTGAGGATGCCATTCGCGGGGCGTTGCGCAACCTGTGGATCACCGCCGCGATGCTGATCCTCTTTTCCTTCGTCTTCATTGCCGCTGAACGCGTCGGCTCCAAAAAGCGCGGTTTTGAGGAGCTGACGATGAAGGATGCCATCATCATGGGCCTGTGCCAGTGCTTGGCGCTCATTCCTGGCGTTTCGCGTTCGGGCGGCACCATTTCCGGTGGTCTTTTCCTGGGCCTCGATCGCGAGGTGGCCACGCGCTTTAGCTTCCTCTTGGCCATTCCGGCAGTGCTGGCTTCGGGGCTTTTTTCGCTTCCCGATGCCTTCGCACCCGAGTCCGGCCAAGCCGCTTCCGGTATGCAGCTGCTCGTCGGCACCGGCATTGCCTTTGCCTTGGGCTATGCCTCGATCGCCTGGTTGCTGAACTTCGTGGGCAACCACTCCTTTGCGTGGTTCGCGGCCTACCGGATCCCCGTGGGCATCCTCGTGATGATTCTGCTGGCCTTGGGAGCCCTACAGCCCATTTAAATCCACCCATAAAGAAGCGTTAGGATAGGTGCCATGCATTCTTGGCCAACACCTTCTTTTAGCCCCGTCCCAGGCGATGCGGCACAGCTCTATCTCTACGATTCCGCGAACCAAACCAAGGCCCCCGTGCAGGTGAATGGGGATACCGCCACCATGTACGTGTGCGGTATTACCCCGTATGATTCGACCCACTTGGGCCATGCAGCCACCTACCTCACCTTCGACCTGATTTACCGGCAGTTCTTGGATGCAGGCAAGAAGGTCAATTACGCGCAAAATATCACCGACGTCGATGACCCACTCTTTGAGCGCGCGGAGCGCGACGGCGTTGATTGGCGCGAACTCGGCACCTCCCAGATCGACCTTTTCCGCTCGGATATGGAGCTTTTATCGGTCATCCCGCCGCAGCACTTCATTGGCGCCATGGAAGCGGTCGATGAGATCGTGGACATGGTGCAAAAGCTGCTGGATAATGGCGCAGCCTATGTGGTCGATGACCCTGAGTATCCCGATGTGTATGCCTCCATCGATGCCACCGAAGAATTTGGTTATGAATCCAACTACTCGATGGAACAGATGCGGGAATTTTTTTCTGAGCGCGGCGGTGACCCCGACCGCCCGGGCAAAAAGCACCCCATGGATGCCTTGATTTGGCGCGCCCACCGCGAAGGTGAGCCGGCGTGGGATTCTCCCTTCGGTCCCGGCCGCCCCGGCTGGCACATCGAGTGCTCTGCCATCGCCACCAATTACTTGGGTAGCACCTTTGATATCCAGGGCGGCGGCAGCGATCTGAAGTTCCCGCACCATGAA
This sequence comes from Corynebacterium sp. KPL2861, assembly GCF_040225475.1. Taxonomy (NCBI): domain Bacteria; kingdom Bacillati; phylum Actinomycetota; class Actinomycetes; order Mycobacteriales; family Corynebacteriaceae; genus Corynebacterium; species Corynebacterium sp. KPL2861. The sequence continues at coordinate 83,324 of NZ_JBEHFW010000006.1, read as the reverse complement.
TTCTCCGCCGCGCATGCAGAGGCCGCATTGGGTGTCGACCGCATGGCGCAGTTCTATGTCCACACCGGAATGATCGGCCTGGACGGCGTAAAAATGTCCAAGTCCCTGGGCAACTTAGTCTTCGTGCACAAGCTCGTGGAGCAGGGCGAGGATCCCTCCGCCATTCGCCTCGGCGTATTTTCCGGTCATTACCGCGCCGAGCGGGACTGGTCCGATGAGGTGCTCGACCAGGCCAAGACCCGCCTGGCCACGTGGCGCTCCGCCCTGGAAACCCCTGGGTCCCTGTCGGCTGCGGAAGGTGCGGTAGCGGGGCTTCGCCAAGCGCTTGCCGATGACCTCGATACCCCCACCGCGCTGCGCGCCATCGACGATTGGGCAGCCAGCGACCGGGGCGAAGACGAGGAAGGCGCCGCGGAGTTGGTGCGTACCGCACTTAATTCGCTGCTCGGCGTGCAGGCCTAGCCAACTTAGGGCAATATCGACAGCATGAGCATTCGCACAGATTTCCAACCCACCGTTGATGAGTTCATTGCTGATCTTAAGTCCTTCGCCACTGGCGATTACCTCAAGGACGAGGAAAAAGAGTTCTGGGAGGCGCCGTTTGACGCAGCGGTGCTCCCAGAACTTAAACGCCACCTCGAGCAGATGTTGGATGGGTTGGACGGGCTGCCGGACGATCCTGATGGTAGCCAGCTCGCTGCGGTGTTGAATAAGACCGTGCAGAAACTCGCCACCTTTAATCGCAAGCAGCACGATGCGGTGGTGGAGCCGGAGGAAAAGGAAGAAATCGCCGAACTTATGTACAACGCTTCTGCGGCTACTGGTGCCGATGATGAGGCGCTCTCACAGATTCCCGAGTTGGACTTCTAAGACCCTTAACGGCTAGAGCCCGCGGTGGGTAAATGCCTAAGGTGTAGATGATTAATCACCGCGCAGCGCGAATATTTTCCCCGTTGAGTCGAAATTCTATGCCGGAAACGCCGGTGGAGTGTGTATGACCACAGTGAGTGATTCCAAGCTTTTATCCCGTCCCGCGGCAATTTTCTGGGATATGGATGGCACCTTGACCAACTCAGAGCCCTTGTGGGGTGAGGCAACGTACTATCTCTCGGAAGTGCTGGGCAAGCGCCTGACACGCAGGCAACGCATGGATACGGTAGGCGCAACTTTTCCTACGACGCTGCGCATTTGCGCTGATAACGCTGGAGTTTCCTTAGGTGAAGGTGACCTCGAAACTTACCGGCACAAGATGTTTGATTATGTGAAGACTCTTTTTGCTGGCCGCCTAGAAATCTTTCCCGGAATCCCGGAGCTTTTATCCTCGCTGCACCAAGACGGCATGCCTATGATGGTCACGACAAATACGGACCGCGACGTCGCGGACGCCGCCATCGCAGTCATAGGCCGCGAGTATTTCGTAGATACTATTTGCGGCGATGAAGTTCCCACTGGCAAGCCCGCCCCAGACGTGTACGTGGAAGCGGCCCGGCGCCTTCAACTTGATCCAGCCCAGTGCCTCGTTTTCGAAGACTCTCCGGCCGGTATGCGCGCGGCCGTTGCCGCCGGGTGCACCGTTATCGGGTTGCCCGAGGATGAAGGCGTAGAAGTACCGGACGGCGTAGTGGAGATCTCCCGGCTGCGCGATTCTCGCCACCTCGCGGGCGCGCGTCATCATGATGTCTACGGGTGGTTCCAGGCCATCCAGGAAATGAACTAAAACCCTTCGCATTGGCTGCTTGCCTGTGGAACAATAGGTAGCTGTGAAGGATTTTGAGACACTTTTTGCTGAGCTAGTGAACAAAGCAGACCAGAAGCCAGAGGGCTCTGGGACCGTTAAGGCCTTGGAAGAAGGCGCCCACCATATTGGCAAAAAGATCATCGAAGAGGCGGGCGAAGTATGGATCGCCGCCGAATACCAGTCCGACGAGGAACTGGCGGAAGAAATGTCGCAGCTTATCTATTGGACGCAGGTCATGATGATCAAGCGCGGCCTGCGGCCTGAAGATGTTTATAAATACCTATAACTTGTTGCCACCTGTGGTGGAGCAAACTTCCTGGAGAACAGCATGATCAAAATTGCAGTACCAAATAAAGGTTCCTTATCAGAAGCGGCTTTAGAAATCCTTGGTGAGGCCGGATACAAGGGACGCGGCCACTCCAAAACCCTAAACGTGGTGGATCTTGACAATGGGGTGGAGTTTTTCTTCCTCCGCCCGAAAGACATCGCGATCTATGTCGCACGCGGTGTGCTTGATCTAGGGATTACGGGACGCGATTTGGCGCTCGATTCCAATGCCCAAATCAAAGAAGTCCTCTCGCTCGGCTTCGGTGACTCAACATTTCGCTACGCCGCCCCCCAAGGAGAGGGGTGGGATATCTCTCATCTAGAGGGCAAGCGCGTGGCAACGTCGTACCCGAATTTGGTCCGCCAGGACTTGGCGGAGAAGGGGATTTCCGCCGATGTGATCCGCCTCGACGGGGCGGTAGAAATTTCCATTCACCTAGGCGTGGCCGATGTCATTGCTGATGTCGTGTCAACTGGTACTACGCTGCGGCAGCAGGGTTTGGCGCCCTTTGGTGAGCCCATCGTCAGCTCGGAAGCCGTAGTCATCAAGCGCCACGATGCAGAAGTAACTCCGGAAGAGCAGGTTGTCTTGGGTCGCATCCAAGGTATTTTGCACGCCCGCACTTACCTCATGATCGACTACAACATCGCGGAAGAAAATCTCGATAAAGCAGCTGGTGTTACTCCGGGCCTGACTGGGCCGACGGTTTCACCATTGGCGCGACAAGACTGGGTGGCGGTGCGCGCGATGGTTCCGCAAAAAGAAGCCAACCAGATTATGGATCGACTTTCCCAACTCGGTGCAGAGGCTATTTTGGCTTCCGATCTGCGCATTGCCCGCTTTTAGGGGGATTATTAAATTCTTGGTCGTCCCAACTGGGGCGAAACGTGGCTACCATTGGCGCTGGAGATTATTCACTCGGACATCATTCTCGACAGGCAAAGGAGCCGCGCCACCATGGCAAAGTCGTCTAAGAAAGAAGAAAAAGACACTAAGTCTGCCGCAAAGGACGCGCAGGAAAAGCAGGAGGATAAGACCACTCATTCTGCACAGAAAAAAGTAGCGGAGCAGAAGAAACCGAAGACGTCGAGCAAAAACACTCGTACGGAAACCGACCTGATCGGTGACTTGGAAATTCCTGCTGACGCCTACTTTGGTGTCCACACTGTCCGCGCGATGGATAACTTCCAGATTTCTTACGTGACCATCAACACCATTCCGCACTTCATCCGCGGCATGGTGCAGGTCAAGAAGGCTGCCGCGATGGCTAACCGTCGCCTGCACGTGCTGCCAAAGAAGAAGGCGGAGGCCATCATCTGGGCGTGTGACCAGATCTTGGACGAGGGCCGTTGCATGGACCAATTCCCGCTCGATGTATTCCAAGGCGGTGCCGGCACCTCGTTGAACATGAACACCAATGAGGTCGTTGCCAACTTGGCCCTTGAGCACTTGGGAGAGGAGAAGGGCTCCTACGACATCATCAACCCCAATGACGATGTCAACATGTCCCAGTCCACTAACGATGCCTACCCAACTGGTTTCCGTCTGGGCCTGTACGCTGCCATCGATGACTTGGTCGTGCGCATTGACAGCCTGCGTTCTGCATTCCAGGACAAGGGCAATGAGTTCCAAGACATCCTGAAGATGGGCCGTACCCAGTTGCAGGATGCCGTCCCCATGACCTTGGGCGATGAATTCAAGGGCTTTGCTAATAACCTCAACGAGGAGCAGGCCGTTCTGCGCGATGCACAGAGCCGCTTGCTGCAGATCAACCTCGGCGCAACCGCCATCGGCACCGGAGTTAACACTCCAGCTGGCTACCGTCACCAGGTAACCGCCGCCCTGTCTGAAGTCACCGGCCTGGAGATGAAGACTGCAAGCGACCTTATCGAGGCCACCTCTGACTGCGGTGCCTACGTCTTCTTGCACTCTGCCATCAAGCGCGCTGCCATGAAGCTCTCCAAGATCTGTAATGACTTGCGCCTGCTTTCCTCTGGCCCGCGCGCTGGTCTTGGCGAGATCAACCTGCCGGCCCGCCAGGCAGGTTCCTCCATCATGCCGGGTAAGGTCAACCCGGTTATCCCTGAAGTTGTCAACCAGACCTGCTTCAAGATCTTCGGCAACGACCACGTCGTGACCATGGCCTCAGAGGCAGGCCAGCTGCAGCTCAACGTGATGGAGCCGGTCATCGGTGAGGCACTGTTCCAGTCCATCCGCATCATGGGCAACGCGGTTGATGCGCTGCGTGAGAAGTGCGTCACCGGCATTACCGCCAACGCTGATGTGTGCCGCCAGTACGTGGAGAACTCCATCGGTATCGTTACCTACCTGAACCCATTTATTGGTCACCACAACGGTGACGAGATTGCAAAGGAATCCCTCAAGACCGGCAAGGGCGTCAAGGAACTCGTGCTGGAGAAGGGCCTACTTGATGAGGCAACGCTGAACAAGGTGCTGTCGGTAGAAAACCTGATGCACCCAGAATTTCGCGGTCAGCTTTTCTTGGATGAAAACTAAGTAAAGTTCGCGAGCCATAGTGCCGCATGAGGTGGGAGATGCCCATCCTCATGGCGGCACCGATCAGTCCGCACACACCGTGCTTTCTTTCCTCCCTTTGGGGGTGGGGAAGCGCCTCGCGGTGTGTGCGGTCTCTTTCGTCTCTGCCCGCAGTGCGGCTTTACTTCCGCCCCATAGCGCAAAGACATCAAACCATACCGAACGGTTTATAACGCGAGGTAGAACACATGTGGGAAGCAACACAAACGGGCAGAATATGTAAATAAAACAACATATTCAGGGCAAAATAGAAATGTAAGGGTGGTCCACGACCGGCAGGCGTAGGTGGGGCCACCACGTGTAGTTGAGAACGTGTGGAGCGTATCCATGGTTATTATTCATATTGTCATCGTTCTCGCAGCCATTATCCTGGGTGCGAGAATTGGGTCCATAGGCATCGGCATGGCCGGCGGCCTGGGCGTTCTCCTTTTGGGCGTTGCGGGAGTTCCAGTAACTAGGGACGACATTCCGTTCGACGTCATTGCCATCATTATGACGGTGATTGCGGCTATTGCCGCCATGCAAAAGGCCGGCGGCATGGACTATTTGGTTCATGTGGCCGAGAAGTTCCTGCGCAAAAACCCCAAAAAGATTACGTTTTACGCACCCATCGTGACCTGGTTGATGACGGTCTTGGCCGGTACCGGGCACACCTCCTTTTCCACGCTGCCGGTCATCGTTGAGGTGGCCAAGGAGGGCAAAGTTCGCCCGTCGCGCCCATTATCTATCGCGGTCGTCGCCGCACAGATGGGTATTTGTGCCTCGCCGATTTCTGCTGCAGTTGTCATCCTGGCTGGTCTGCTTGAGCCCATGGGCGTGGGCTACCTCCAAGTACTCGGTGTCCTGATTCCAGCTACCTTCCTTTCCATCTTCCCCGCCGCATGGGTGGCCAATAAGTTCGGCAAAGAACTAGAAGATGACCCTGTATATCAGGAGCGCAAGGCGCAAGGCCTGGTGAAGGAGCCGATTGGCGCTAGTAAATATGAGCCAAAGGAAGGCGCGAAGTCTTCCGTAGTCATCTTTCTCATCGCCATCGTCGTTGTCATGGCATGGGCTACCATTTCTTCCGAACAGGTTGGCCTGATTACGGATCCCACCTTGCCGCGCAATGAGGCGATTATGACCGTCATGCTCTCGGCCGCGACGATCATCGTCTTGAAAACCAAGATTCCGGCCGCTGACGTCCTCAATACTCCGGTATTTAAATCGGGAATGTCTGCCTGCATCTGTGTGCTGGGTGTTGCGTGGTTGGGAACCACCCTCATCAACCACTACTTGGACGATATTCAAGCTCTGGCTGGAGACGTCATCGAGGCCTCGCCATGGTTGCTGGCAGTGGTGCTCTTCTTCGCCGCAGCCCTGCTGTACTCGCAGGCTGCTACTACCAAAGCACTCATGCCCGCCGCATTGGCGCTGGGAGTTAGCCCGGTTACCGCCGTGGCCGCATTTCCGGCAGTATCTGCTCTGTTCATCCTGCCGACGTACCCAACGTTGCTGGCAGCAGTCGAGATGGATGATACAGGCACTACCAAGATCGGCAAGGCCGTATTCAACCACCCATTCCTTATTCCGGGTGTGGTCAGCATTTTCGGTTCCGTACTCCTGGGCTATGCGCTCGGTGCGGTAATCATTTAGCGAGTCCTCCAACTCGCGCTCCCAGTGGCGTCTTCTCCTCGGAGAGGGCGCCACGTTTATGTGAAGGCTCCACCAAAAGAAATGTTCTGCTTCACAGTTTATACCCCCATGCGACTTGGCTAATGTCAGAAATCGGTAGGGTAGGTGCCATGACTACGCAGCCATCCGATGTTGAAATCGCACAAGCCCATAACCTGCAGCCGATTGCGGAGATCGCAGCCAAAGCAGGAATTCCCGAAGATGCAGTAATTCCTTTTGGTTCCACGAAAGCCAAGGTGGATATCACCAAGGTGGATAACGCCAAGGACAAGCGCGGCAAGCTCGTGCTGGTAACAGGAGTATCTCCGACACCGGCCGGCGAGGGTAAATCCACGGTCCTCATCGGCTTGACCGATGCGCTGGATCAGATCGGGAAGAAGGCCATCGTTGCCCTTCGTGAGCCCTCTCAGGGCCCCGTAATGGGCATTAAGGGAGGCGCAGCAGGCGGCGGCTACGCCCAGATTGTGCCGATGGAGGATATCAACCTGCACTTTACCGGTGACTTCCACGCCATTGCCGCGGCAACGAATACACTTGCGGCCATCATCGACAATCACATTCACCAGGGCAACCAGCCGGGCATCGATCCACGCCGCGTGACGTGGCAGCGCTGCGTCGACGTGAACGATCGCGCGCTGCGCAACGTGGTAACTGGCCTCGGCGGATCGGCACACGGCGTACCGGCAGAAACAGGCTTTACCATTACTGCGGCCTCAGAGATCATGGCGATTTTGTGCTTGGCGACGAGCCTCGATGACCTCAAGCAGCGCCTAGGCGATATTACCGTCGGGTTTACCTATGACCAGCGGCCAGTGACCGCGCGCGAGCTCGATGCGGAAGGCGCGCTCACCGCGCTGATGCGCGATGCCTTGAACCCGAACCTGGTGCAAACCCTCGGCGGGGTTCCCGCACTCGTGCACGGTGGCCCGTTCGCCAATATCGCGCACGGCTGCAACTCTTTGCTGGCAACGCAAACTGCCCTGCAGTTCGGCGATATCGTGCTGTCTGAAGCCGGCTTCGGCGCGGATCTCGGCGGTGAGAAGTTTATTGATATCAAGTCCCGGTTTGGTGACCTGGACGTGGCCGGCGCAGTGGTCGTGGCGACGATTCGCTCGCAGAAGTACAACGGGGGCGTTGCCAAGGATAAGCTCACCGAGGAAAACGTTGAGGCGCTGCAAAAGGGCATCGTCAACCTCGAGCGCCACGTGGAAAACCTGCGCAAGTTTGGTATCAAGCCCGTTGTCGCACTCAACCTTTTCTGGGCCGATACTGAAGCAGAGCGCCAGTTCATGCGCGATTGGGCCAAGGACTTCGGCGTGGCCTTGGAAGAGGCCAACGTCTGGGCCGAAGGCAGCGCGGGAGCGACGAAGCTGGCCGAGACCTTGTTGGAAAACCTCGAGGGTGGCGCGCAGCAGCTCTACGATCCTGAAGAAGGCATCGAGGCCTCCATCGAGACCATCGCCCGCGAGATCTACCGCGCGGACCGCGTGGAATACGGCTCCAAGGCTGTGAAGGACTTGCAGTACATCAAGGACAATGGCTGGGATAGGCTACCCGTTGTCATTTCCAAGACGCAGTATTCCTTCTCCGATGAAGCAACCGCATTGGGTGCCCCGGAAGGACACACGCTGCACGTGCGCGAGCTGCTGCCGCGCACCGGTTCCGGGTTCATCGTGGTGCTTACCGGCAACGTGATGACCATGCCGGGCCTGCCCAAGAAGCCGGCGGCCAATAATATCGACGTCGCCGCCGATGGCACGGTATCCGGGCTATTCTAAAACGAATTAATCCGCCGCGGAGCCCGGCCAACCCGGGTACTCCGGAGGCGTGCCGCCAAATTCGGGGCAAATCGCCTGATGCGCGCACCAATTACAGAGCTTGGAGCGTTTCGGGCGAAAATCCCCGGCGCGCCCATCGGCCTCAATCTTGGCCCACAGCTGGCCTAGATCGCGCTCGAAGTATTCGAGTTCTTCTTGGTTGGGGGATAAGAACATCGAATCCAGCACCTTTAGATACATCAGACGTAGCTGGTGGGGGATGATCCCCAGCAGGCGCCAGTACACCAGGGCATAAAACTGCATCTGGAATTGAGCGCTCTGGGAAAAGCGCGGTTTTGGTTTCTTTCCCGTTTTATAATCCACAACGCGCACCTCGCCGGTGGGCGCGCGGTCCACGCGGTCAATAAACCCGCGCACGGGGACGCCATTGGGCAGGACTGTATTGACATACATCTCGGTTTCTTGGCAGTCGAAGCCCTGTGGGTTTTCCATCTGGAAATAGCCCTTGAGCAGCTCGCGGGCGGCGACGAAGAAGTCATACGTCTCTTCTTCGGGCACGAGTTCTAGCAGTTCAGCGTCCTCTTCTGTCATCGCGGCCCAGATCGGTTTGATCATCTTTACCGCTGCTGGGTAGGTGCGCTCTTCACGCGGGAGTTTATGCGTTTCTTCTAGGACTGCGTGAACCAGGGTCCCCTTAACTTGGGCGATGGTCTTGGGCTCCGGAATCTTGTCGATGGCCCGGAAACGATAGAGCAGCGGGCACTGCTGGTAGTCGGAGGCACGCGAGGGCGACAGGGCAAGGGGACGGGGGCGGGGAGTAGATGTAGTAGCCATGATGTATCTAGCCTATCGCTGTTCGTTTCGTGGCAAGCTAGAAGGCATGAGTTATACCGATAAGTTCCTTGATTTCTTGGCGGCCTCGCCGTCGTCGTACCACGCCGCGCATGAGGTAGCGCGCCAGCTGCAAGATTCTGGTTTCCAGGTCCAGGATGAGCGCGAGGACTGGTCGGCCACCCCGGGCGGTCACGTCATGGTCCGCGGCGGTGCGGTTGCCGCGTGGTACGTGCCGGAAGGCACCGATAAGAACTCCGGTTTCCGCATCGTTGGCTCGCATACTGATTCGCCGGGGCTGGCGCTCAAGCCCACGCCCGATTTTTCGGCTGTAGGTTGGCAACAGGTCGCGGTGGAAATCTACGGCGGTGCCTTGCTGCACACGTGGTTTGATCGTGAACTTACCGTCGCCGGCCAGGTGGTGACCACGGATGGGCGCCAGCACCTCGTGAATACGGGTCCAGTCCTGCGCCTTCCTTCGCTGGCCATTCACTTGTACCGCAAGGATGAGTTCAAGCCGGACCGCCAAAAGCACATGCAGCCGGTGCTGACGGTCGGCGATGAAGAGGCGTCGATCCTGCAGGTGGTGGGGGAGCAGGCGGGCATCGCCAAGCAGGATATTGCTTCCTTCAACCTGATTACCGCCGATGCCGCCCGGGGTGCCGTCTTTGGCGCGGGCGAAAAGTTTATCGCGGCTGGCCGCATGGATAACCTATCTTCGGTGCACGCCTCGCTGGAGGCCATGCAAAGCGCTGCGCAGGACTATGACGGCTCCGATATTTTGGTCATGATGGCCTTTGACCACGAGGAAGTGGGCTCGAGTTCCCGCTATGGTGCCGCCGGCCCGATCCTGCAGGACGTGCTAACCCGCACCGCCCGCACGCTGGGGGCTAATGAGGAAGAGCGATTCCAGATGTTCGCTCGCTCCAGCTGCGTGTCTGCCGATGCCGCGCACTCGGTGCACCCCAATTACGCGGATAAGCACGACCCCACCCACCAGCCGATCATTGGGCAGGGCCCAGTGACCAAGATCAACGGCAACCAGCGCTACGCCTCCGACGCACAGACGATTGCGCTGTGGGAGACCGCGTGCGCCAAGGCTGGGGTTCCGGTGCAGCGTTTCGTGGGCAATAACGATGTGCCGTGCGGCTCTACCATCGGCCCCATTACCACAACCCGGCTGGGTATCGACACCGTCGACGTGGGCGTGCCGATGCTCTCAATGCACTCCGCGCGCGAGATGGTGGGCGAGCAGGACCAAATATGGCTCTCGCGGGCACTTGAGGCATACTTGAAGGGTTAGTACCCACAACCTCGAGGAGTTTTGCGGCATGGCTTATTCTGGCCCCTTTTCCTATGGCGACCGCGTGCAGCTGACGGACGCCAAGCGGCGCCACTACACGGTCATTTTGAAAGAAGGAGGCCAGTTCCATTCCCATAAAGGCATAATCAACCACGATGACATCATGGGGATGGATGAAGGTTCCGTCATCGAGTCCACCCTGGGCTCGTCCTTCCTGCTCTTCCGCCACCTCATGGTGGATCACGTCTTATCGATGCCGCGCGGTGCCGCCGTCATTTACCCCAAGGACGCCGCACAAATCTTGGTCGAGGGCGATATCTTCATGGGCGCCCGCGTGCTTGAGGCCGGTGCGGGCTCCGGCGCCTTGTCGATGTCCCTCCTGCGCGCCGTGGGCCCCGAAGGCCACGTCTATTCCTATGAAATCCGCGATGATCACCTGGAGTACGCGGTCGATAACGTCGAGGAATACTTTGGCGCTCGCCCCGAGTGGTGGTCGCCGCGCCTAGGCGATCTCGGTGATGTCACCGCTGAGGACCTCGGTGGCCCCGTCGACCGCATCATCTTGGACATGCTGGAGCCTTGGGAGAACCTGGAGACCGTGCGCGATCTGCTGATCCCTGGCGGCGTGTTCATGACCTATGTGGCAACGGTCCCGCAGCTGATGAAGGTCATGGAGGGCATCCGCGAGCTACAATGCTTTACCGAACCGAAGGCGTGGGAATCCCTCGTGCGCGAATGGAAGGTAGAAGGCTTAGCCACCCGCCCGGAGCACCGCATGAACGCGCACACCGCATTCCTCATTTGGACCAGGCGGCTTGCCGATGGCGTGACCCCGCCGCGCCCCCAGCGCCGCGCCCGCAAATAGGATGCGCAGTATTTAAGTACACGGATGTAATTAATTGCTAAAGTGGCCTCGCTCATACCTTGTCGCGCGTTAAAGTGGTGTGCATGGATGAAGCCACGGATAATAAGCGGCAACTCAGCCAGCTTGCTGCGCGCAACCAAAAGCTGGTGGAGCTATTACAGAAATCGCGCGCCGAGCTCGAGCAGTTATTTGCTGAGGTCAATGCACTTGCAGAGCCCGCCTCTACTTACGGCGTCTTTTTGGCCTACTCGCCGCACCAAAGCGAGGTAGGCACCACCGCGGAGGTCTATACCAACGGCCGCGTCATGCAGCTCAAGGTCTCCCCCAACGTGGAGCCGGGCAGCCTGCAGGTGGGCCAACAGGTTCGGCTGGGCGATGGCTTCGTGGTCGTCGAAGGCTGCGCCCCTACGAGCACCGGCGAACTTGCCACCGTGGTCGAGCGCTTGGACCAGCGCCGGGCCGTCGTGGCTAATTCCGCGGGGGATAACCGCGTCGTCCTGCTCGCACAGGCGCTGCAAGAAAGCGTGCGCGCGGGCGAGGTCGTGCTGCTGGATACCAAGGCTTCCGTGGCCGTGGAAAAGGTGGACCAGGCAGAGGTTTCCCAGCTTTCGCTGGAAGAAGTACCCGATGTGCGCTATGAGGACATCGGTGGCTTGAATGAGCAGATTTCGCAGATCCGCGATTCCGTCGAGCTGCCCTTTATCCACCCCGAGCTCTACCGGCAATATGGGTTGCAACCGCCCAAGGGCGTATTGCTTTATGGCCCACCCGGCTGCGGAAAGACGCTCATTGCTAAGGCCGTGGCGAACTCCCTGTCTACCCAGATGGGGGGAAATGGCTCCAGCTACTTCCTTAATGTCAAGGGCCCAGAGCTGCTGAATAAGTACGTCGGCGAAACCGAGCGCCGCATTCGGCTGATCTTTGAGCGCGCCCGCGAGCTCGCCCAGGCCAGTGCGGATCGCCCCGTGGTCATCTTCTTTGACGAGATGGAATCCATTTTCCGCACCCGCGGATCCGGGGTTTCGTCTGATATGGAAACCACCGTCGTTCCCCAGCTGCTGACGGAGCTCGATGGCGTGGAGGGCCTCAGCAATGTGGTCATCATCGGCGCCACCAACAGGGAAGAGCTCATTGACCCCGCCATCATGCGCCCGGGCAGGCTGGATATGAAGGTGCGCATCAATCGCCCCACCAAGCGCGGCGCGCGCGAGATCTTCGCCCGCCACTTCGATCCCTCCATTCCACACGTGGGCGATATTGACGAGCTCATCGGCGATGCCGTAGATGAGCTCTATAGCGATAGGCCTTTTGCCCAGCTGCACTTTAGCAATGGGCAGCGCCAGGTCCTGCACTACCGCGATTTCGTCTCTGGCGCGATGATTGCCAATATCTTGGCCCGGGCTAAGAAGCTAGCCATCAAGGAGGCTTTATCGGACCACGGTGCGCAGCGCGCCGCGGAGGAAGGCGATGGGGGCGTTAAAGGGGGCATCGGCAAGCAGCACCTGCGTGCCGCCATCGCCGCCGAGCAGGCGGAATCGGAATACATGCCCACCTCAACCAACCCCGAGGAATGGAGCAAGATTGTCTCCGCGGATCACGGCGGATCGCGTGTGACCAGTGTGGAACTTTTAAGCGGAAGGAGCGGTACGTGGCCCGCGTGCTAGGAACGGAAACGGAATACGGCATTTCTACGCCGGATTCGCCGGAGGAATCCCCAATCATTACCTCGACCCATGCGGTCGTGGCCTATGCAGCTCTGTATACGGGCGCGCGTTCGCGCTGGGATTTTGCAGAAGAACACCCCTTGCGGGACTCCCGCGGTTTCGATCTCAAGCGCTACGATACGGTTCCCGTGGTAGACCCCAATGCGGTGGGGGTGGCCAATGTTGTCACCCCGAGCGGGGCGCGGTTCTATGTGGACCACGCCCACCCCGAATATTCGGCTCCGGAGTGCACGAATGCTTGGGAGGCGACGCTCTACGATGCCGCCGGCGATTACACCCTGCTGCAGGCACGGGATGCCGTGGCGGAGCTGACGGCACAGGGAAAGTCCGTCTTGGCGGACCGGCAGCCGTGCCCGCCGCTGCGGTTGTACAAGAATAACGTCGATGGCAAGGGCGCCAGCTACGGTTCGCATGAAAATTATCAGTATGCCCGCAGCACCGATTTTTCGGTCATGGCCCAGGCGCTCATTCCCTTCTTCGTGGCCCGGCAGGTCGTCATCGGTGCTGGGCGCATGGGCCGCGGGGAGTTTGGGGAGGAACCGGGGTTCCAGATTTCCCAGCGCGCGGACTATATCGAGCAGGAAATTTCCCTGGAAACCACGCTCAACCGCGGCATTATCAATACCCGCGATGAGCCCCATGCCATCCACGATGACTTCGGCCGCCTGCACGTCATTATCGGCGATGCGAATATGTCGCAGACCTCGACGCTGCTGAAATTGGGCATGACCTCGCTGGTGCTCGATGCCATTGAGGCCGGCACGGACTTTAGCGATTTGCGCCTTGCCGATGCCGTCGCGGAGGTGCCCCTGGTAAGCCGCGACCTCGAATTGCGCCACCGGCTCACGCTTGCCGATGGCCGCGAGCTCACCGCCCTCGAGCTGCTCGCCGAATACCGCCGCCGCCTGCAGCCGGAGACTTCCGCCGACCACAAGGTGCTGGCGGCCTGGAACGAGGCGGTAGGGCTGCTTGCCGATGACCCCCTCAAGGCCTCCCACCTCCTAGATTGGGTGGCCAAGTACCGGTTGATCAAGAGCTACCTCGACCGCGGCATCGCCCCAGATGACCCCAAGCTGCGCCTTATCGACCTGCAATATGCCGAAATCGATCCGGCGAAGTCGCTGCACTATGCGCTGGTGCGCAAGGGCCAGATGCGCCAGCTCTTTAGCGCCGAGGACCTGCGACGGGCCGCGGCCGAGCCGCCCGCCGATACCCGAGCATATTTCCGCGGGCGCATAACGCAGAAATTCGGCGAAGATATCATCGCCGCCAGCTGGCAAAGCCTCACCCTGCGCCGTGGTGCTACGGACGGGCGCTCCCGCAATGGCGTCTGGGCCACCGTGGCCATGGATGATACCCGCGGCCTTACCCGCGCGGACTGCGAAGGCATTATCGAGGGCGCCAGCAGCGTAGAGGAGTTACTTGAAGGGCTTGCTGCCATCGGCATCCAGCCCGAGTATCGTAAGTAATGATCACCTAATATGAGGAAAGGATGACACCGTGTCCACTTCGAATCGCCAGGTCAGTAGCAATAATGGGGGAAATGGCCCCGAGTCAGAGGAAGAATTTACCGCTACCCAGCTCAATATCAACACCTCCGGCACCGATGATCTCTTGGATGAGATCGATGGCCTGCTAGAAAATAACGCGGAAGAATTCGTCCGCTCGTACGTCCAAAAGGGCGGACAGTAGGCGTGGAATCCACCCGTCCCGTTTTTGCTCGGCGGATCATGGGCATCGAAACCGAGTACGGCCTGTCCACGGCGACGCCGAAGAGCCAGCGGGCATTAAGCCCCGATGAGGTTGCGCGCGTGCTCTTCCGGCCGATCGTGGAAAAATACGCCTCGTCCAATATCTTTGCCACCAATGCCAGCCGCCTGTACCTCGACGTCGGCTCGCACCCTGAGGTAGCCACCGCCGAGTGCGATAGCCTCAGCCAGCTCATCGCCCATGAATGCGCCGGTGACCGCGTGATGAACCGCCTGGCCCTGCAGGCGGAAGACGCTTTGGCCGAAGAAGGAAACGAGCGCGCGGTCTACCTTTTTAAGAACAACGTGGATTCCGCCGGGCACTCCTTTGGTTGCCATGAGAATTACCTTATTAGCCGGCACATGGTGCTCAAAGACCTGGGCGTAGCGCTCTTGCCGTTCTTGATTACCCGCCAACTTATCTGCGGGGCGGGAATGGTGCAGCCTGCCAAGGGCGACCACCCCGCGCAATTCCTCTTATCCCAGCGCGCCGATCAGGTATGGGAGGGCGTATCGTCCGCGACCACCCGCTCCCGGCCCATCATCAATACCCGCGATGAGCCGCATGGGGATTCCAAGCGCTTCCGCCGCATGCACATCATCGTGGGCGATTCCAATATGGCAGAGCCCACCATCGCATTGAAGGTCGGCTCCACCCTGCTCATGTTAGAGATGCTGGAGGCAGGCTTCGAGCTGCCCGAACTCGAGATCGCAGATCCAATCCACCACATTCGCACCATCGCGCGAGATGTGACAGGATCGACACCGCTGCCGCTTGTTAGCGGGGGAACCATTACCGCCCTAGAAGTCCAGCAGCAGCTCTGTGCGCGGGCGCGCGATTGGCTCGCTCACCGCGAGGATGCCGGCACACCCACGGCGGAATTGGAGCGTGTGGTTGACCTGTGGGAGCGCATCCTGCGCGCCATCGAGACCGGAGATTTCTCCGGCGTAAACCGCGAGATTGATTGGGTCATTAAGCTCGAGCTGCTCGAGCGCTACCGCTCGCGCTTGGGCGGTGACTGGGCGCATCCGAAACTTACTCAGGTTGATATGACCTATCACGATATCCGGCCAGGGCGAGGTTTGTATGACGTGCTGCTGCGCCGCGGGATGATCGAGCGCTGGATTGAAGATGAAGACATCGAACGTGCGGTATCGACCGCGCCGCCGACCACGCGTGCGGCCTTGCGCGGCGCGTTCTTGGCTGCCGCCGAAGACTGCGGTGCGCACGTGACCGTGGATTGGACGCGGCTGAAGGTCAACCGCCCAGAACCTCGCACGGAGGAGCTGCTGGATCCTTTCGCGTCCACAGATCCGCGCGTTGCGGCATTGCTAGACTATATGCACGATAATCACGCCTAAGGCGTGCACATTGAGCACAGGGGAGAGTAGACAACGTGGTGGCATCACGATCCACGCCGAGCCGGCAGGATGCGGCTGTAGAAAGGCTCACCAACCTATCCTTTGCGCTGCAAGGAGCGGCGAATTCGGGTGGTTCACCGGACCGCTCCGCGGCCTGGATTCGGAGCCACGTCGCAGGCTATAGCGATAAATCCGACGAGGCTTTTACCAAGGCCCTGGCGCGCGATATCGCCACCTTGCAACGCGCCGGAGTTCCAATCGTGCACACCGGTGGGGAAGACGGCGCCTCGTACCGCCTCGACCAAAGCAATTACCAGCTCCCGCCGGTGGAATTCTCGCCGGAAGAAGCGATGGTGCTTGGTATCGCAGGGGGAGTGGGAACCCCTGGTGGATTGAGTGATTTCTCTTTGTCTGGGTGGACCAAGATCGCCGCCTCGGGTGCCTCCCGGAACTTGGAGGGCGCGCCCATTTATACCGCGGTCAATGACATCACCCGCCTTGCCCCCGAGGTGATCACCTTCGTCTTGGCCGCCGTACGGAATAAAATCCGGATCACCTTTGCCTACCGCCCCCACCCAGCGGCGGAGACCGTGCGCCGCACCATGGATCCCTGGGGAGTAGTCAATCACCAGAGCCGCATCTATATCGTTGGCTTCGATGTTGACCGCGCCGCCCCGCGCGTCTTCCGCGCCCTGCGGCTTTCCGATATCAAAAGGTCGCACCAGCCGGCTGAGCATTCTGAGCCGACGGTGGACATCGACAAGCTCGTCAAAGAGGCGCTACAACGCGGCGAAAAGGTGGATGCGACCCTGTATATTCCAGAGGGTCAAGCCCAAGAGCTAGAAAGCGTGGGCACGCGCACCGCCGATGGCACCGTAGTGCTTACCGGGGTCCAGAAGGATTGGTTGGTGCGCAGCGCAGCGGGCTATGCCCCAGAAGTAAAAGTGCTCGATCCCCCCGAGGTGCGCACTGACATCATTAATCTATTGCGCGCAGCCGCCAACCACAATGGAGCTGAGTAAACCAATGGCCGATGGATCTCATAAACTGCAAGCGCTCGTCCGGTCGCTCAACCTCATCCCGTATTTTCAAAACCATCCGGATAAAACCCCGATGGAGGCGGCCGCGGATTTGGGGATGGACCCAGGAGAGCTAAAAGATGCCGTGGACCGGCTATTTTGCTCTGGGACTGGCCGCAATACCGAAGAGCTCATCGATCTCTCTTTCAGCTACCGCGATGGTGTCACCATCTACAATGACCAAGGTCTGGGACAAGCATTGCGGCTTACCCCAACCGAGGCAGGCGCCCTCTTGCTTACCCTAGAATCCCTCGAGGCCATGCCCGGGCTGCTGGATGCCAGGGCGATTAAGTCGGCCGCGGAGAAATTGCGCTCCATTATGGATGAGCGCACGCTGAGTATCTATGACACGTTATCGACGGTGGACCCGCAAGAATCCGATATCCAGGCAACCTTAAACCGCGGGCTCAATGAAAAACGGCGCATCCGGATGCGCTATTGGAGTGCTTCATCTAATAAGGAAACCGAGCGCCTAGTTGATCCGGCCCGGATCTTCATCGTGGATGCCGAGCCTTATCTCGCGGCATGGGAAGAAGATAAGCAGGGGCATAGGACCTTCCGCATCGACCGCATCAAGCATGCCGAGTTGACCGAGGAAACTGCTCATCCGCGCCTCAAGGAGCTGGATTTCGACGCTGCAGCACCCTTTAATTTAGGTACGGCGGATTCCGTGGAATTAATCATTCATGAAGAATTCACTTGGCTTGCAGAATACTACGATATGCAACTAAGCAAACGCCTAAAAAACGGCACTGTAGCTGCAACGATGCAGGTAGGATCGGTGGATTGGCTGGTTCGTTTCGCCCTCGGGCAGGCCGATAGGTTACGCGTTATAGCCCCTCAATCTATTGTGAATCTCATTGCGGAACGCGGAAATGCCGCGTTGAAGGGCTATACTTAAAATTCAGTTACTGCACGCACATGCGTCTTAAAATTGCCTCGCGAATTCTCCCCGCGAAGGGAGAGAGCGCGGCGGCCATCTGGCGCAGGCAAAGAAGAACCGAAAGAGGATCTTATGACCTTAGGACCATTGGAAATCGGCCTGATTGTTCTCGTCATCATCTTGCTATTTGGCGCGAAGAAACTGCCCGATCTTGCTCGTTCCATGGGCCGCTCGATGCGCATTTTCAAATCTGAGGTCAATGAAATGCAATCGGAGGACACCAAGCGCTCTGAGGCTCAAGCTCAATTGAGCCAGAAGCGCCAGCAGTCCGATGAGGAGTTCTGGAACCGCCCAGATATGCAACCTGGCCACCAGCAGGGAAACACTTCTTCTCAGAATTAACGCCTTCTGCCTGCTAGAAACGCGAACACGCTTTGCTTATGTACTCGCCAGCCGTGCCGGCGCGCGGCATCCAGATACCGAGTGAGCAGGGTAGTGTTCGCTCTTGTGCGTTGAAAGAGCCAAATTGATGTCCTCACAGTCCCACCCTGTCGGTGAACAAGGATCCCGCGTGCGCCGCAAGCGGCGAGGTTTTTCACGCAAGCCCAAGAATCCAACGGGCGAGATGACCTTAGTGCAGCACCTGCAAGAGCTGCGGCGAAGGATCATTATTTCCTTGTTGGCCTTGGTTATCGGTGCGATCATCGGTTTCATTTGGTACCAGCAGGCGCCCTTCCGGATTCCGCCGCTGGGAGAAATTCTGCGCGAGCCTTATTGCTCATTGCCGGAAGATAAGCGAGCCAACTTCAACAACGATGGCGAATGCCGCTTGCTTGCCACCAGCCCCTTCGAGATGCTCATTTTGCGCCTGAAGGTCGGTGCTTTGGCCGGTACGGTGATTTCGTCCCCAGTCTGGCTCTACCAAGTGTGGGCATTCATCGTCCCAGGCCTGCATAAGAACGAGCGCCGCTATACCTTGAGCTTCGTCGTTGTGGCCGTCTCACTCTTCCTGGCGGGCGCCGTCTTGGCCTACTTCATCTTGTCCGTGGGCTTGGAATTCCTCGTCGGCATTGGCGCTGAGTATCAAACCGCAGCATTAACTGGCGAGCGATACTTCTACTTCCTCTTGGCGCTCTTGCTCATCTTCGGCATCAGCTTCGAGATTCCTCTGTTAATCGTTTCGCTCAATCTCATCGGCGTCTTGGAATATAACCACGTCAAGGACAAGCGCCGCATCGTCATCGTCGTGGTGATGATTTTTGCCGCCTTCGTGACTCCAGGCCAAGATCCTTTCACGATGGTGGTATTGTCCGCCAGCCTCTTGCTGCTTATTGAGATTGCCTTCCAGTTCTGCCGCATTCACGATAAACGCCAGAACCGGCAGCGCCCTGAGTGGATGGATCTTGATGATGAATCCGCGTCCGCGCTTGATGAGGGCCCCACGGGCGTGGGTGGACCCGCGCCTGTCGATGCTCCATCGGGCGTGTATGCCTCCCCAAAGCCCACGGCACCTAGCGCGTCATCGCAGACTGTCCGCGCGGAAAAGCGGGCATCGGATAGCACTTCGCATCAGACTGGGGATCGCAAGGGGCCGCCACGGCCTACCGATGAAGGCGGCTTTTTCGACGATGTGCTTTAAGCACGGGTAGCCTTGTGAGATATGACTGAAACTCACCTGGATACCTTCGCTGCCGGCCTCCCATACCCCTTGGATGAGTTCCAGGTGCAGGGGTGTGAGGCGGTAGAAAGTGGCCAAGGTGTGCTCGTTTGCGCCCCTACTGGCGCAGGTAAAACCGTCGTTGGCGAGTTTGCCGTTTCTTTGGCCTTAAGCCGCGGCACGAAGTGCTTTTATACCACCCCGATTAAGGCGCTGAGCAACCAGAAGTACCACGACCTCGTCGCTGAGCACGGCGAGGATGCCGTTGGTCTGCTTACTGGCGATGTCTCTATCAACTCGGACGCCGAAATCGTGGTGATGACCACTGAGGTGCTGCGCAATATGATCTACGCGGTTTCGCCCGTGCTGGATAGGCTTACCCACGTGGTCATGGATGAAATCCACTTCCTTGCAGATGCCTCCCGCGGTGCGGTCTGGGAGGAAGTCATTTTGAACTTGGCGGACCACGTATCCATCATTGGGCTATCTGCCACCGTGTCCAATTCCGAGGAATTCGGTGAATGGCTCGCCACGGTCCGCGGAGATACCTCTGTCATTGTGACCGAACACCGTCCGGTCCCACTTGATCAATGGATGATGTTGGGCCGCAAGATTTACCCGCTCTTCGAGCCGGAATCCGGCGGCCAGGTCAATTCCGAATTAGAGCGCCGCATTCAGCGCTTGGAGGCAGGCGATAGCGATGATGGGCGCGCGGACTATAAATCCGGCAAGGGTTTTCGTGCGAGGGCGCGCCACAAGGGCGGCGGGCGCAGCGAATTTCATGGTAAAGCGGGCGGGCGTTCCGGTTCCTCCCGGCCGCAAGATCGCTACCGCCCCTTAGGGCGCCCTGAGGTGCTGAAGGTGCTGCAATCGCAAGATATGCTGCCCGCGATTACCTTCATCTTTTCCCGTGCCGGTTGTGATGGCGCGCTCTATCAGTGCCTGCGCAGCAGGATGGTGCTGACGACGCAAGAAGAAGCAGAAGAAATCAAGGCCATCGTCGATGCCGGCGTCGAGGGCATCCCAGAAGAAGACCTCCAGGTCCTAGACTTTCGGCGGTGGCGCGAAGCGCTCTCGCGTGGTTTTGCTGCCCACCACGCAGGGATGCTGCCGGCATTTCGCCACATCGTCGAAGAACTCTTTGTTCGCGGCTTGGTGCGCGCCGTATTCGCAACAGAGACCCTTGCCTTGGGCATTAATATGCCCGCCCGCACGGTGGTGCTCGAAAAGCTCATTAAGTTCAATGGCGAAGCACACGTGGACCTCACGCCAGGCCAATACACGCAGCTGACTGGGCGCGCTGGCCGGCGCGGAATCGATACCCTGGGCAACGCGGTCGTGCAGTGGGCACCGGCTATGGATCCGCGTTTTGTCGCCGGTTTGGCTTCGACGCGCACGTATCCACTCATTTCTACGTTTGCACCGGGCTATAACATGGCCATTAACCTGCTGGGCATGCTCGGTTTTGAAGACTCGCTGCGGCTGCTGGAAAAGTCCTTCGCACAATTCCAAGCCGATGGCTCCGTGGTGGAAGAAACCCGCGAATTAGAACGCGCGGAGCATCGCGTGCGCGAGTTGCGGGAGCAGCTTGACGATGCCGTCGATGCCCTCGCACCACCAGCTAAGGACGGCGAAGATCCCGCTGAGGTGCTCATGGATTATATCCGGTTGCGCCGCGAGCTAACGGCAGAAGAAAAACAATCCAAGGTTGATAAGGAACACCAACGCACCCAGGAAGTAGTCGCGGTGCTAGCCCGCCTGCAATTGGGCGACGTCATCGCGATTGCCGGAAAGAAACGGCCCACCCTTGCCGCGGTGGTCAACCCGGCCAACCAGACTGAGGATCCACGTCCGTGGGTGACCACGGAATCTGGGTGGTCTGGGCGCATCGATGCCACCGGGATTAGCAATCCACCGATTCAGCTGGGCCGTATTAAGATCCCGAAGCCGGTGCGGAAGAATCCGCGGCGCAATACCAAGTACATCCAGGATGTCTTCCGCCGCGAAAAGTTTGATCGTCCGAAGCGGATGAAGTCGAAACCACGCCTGCGGCCAAATAAGAGGGTAGGCGAGTTGCGCGATGCCATTCGCGAGCACCCTGCACACGAGTGGCCCGCCACCGATAGGGAGCAACTGGCCGGCGTGGCACAGAAGTTGGCGCGCCGCGAGCGCGACCTCGAAAAGCTGCAGGCCAAGGTGAATAAGGCGACCGATACATTGGGTCGCACCTTTGAACGCATCGTGGATCTGCTCGCGGAGATGGACTATGTCGAATTCTCTGGCGCGGGCAGCGATCGCACGCCGGTGATTACTGAGGAAGGTGAGCGCCTGGCCAAGATTCATAGCGAATCCGATCTGCTCGTTGCCCAATGCCTGAAGCGCGGCATTTGGGATGAGCTGGATCCGGCGGAATTGGCCGGCGTTGCTTCCCTGTGCTGCTTTGAAAACAGGAAGGCCACTGGGGGCCAGCCGGAGGCGGCAACGGACCGCATGGCCGATGCCATGAATGCGACCTGGCGCATCTATACCGAGCTCAGCGCGGATGAACGGCGCCACCGCCTGCCGCCAACGCGCGAGCCAGAAGCCGGTTTTGCGCTGGCCATTCACCAGTGGTCGGCGGGTGCGCCCTTGGGCTATTGCATGGCGGCGGCCAATGAAGCGGGAGCGGAGCTTACCCCCGGTGACTTCGTGCGGTGGTGCCGCCAGGTCGTGGACCTACTGCAGCAAATCGCCAAGACTGGCTACGATGGCCAGATCCAGCGCAACGCGCGCCGCGCAATCGATGCCATCCAGCGCGGGGTCGTCGCGATCGGGGCTTAAGCTAGCCCGTCCTACCGGCTAGTAGACTGTGGGGCATGACTACTCAGGCTTTTTCTCCCGAAGTGTATTCGCGCCGGCTCGCGGCCGCGCAGGAAGCGGCCGCCCAGCAGGGCATTGACCTTTTGCTGATTGGCACCGGCCCCGATTTCGCCTACCTGACCGGTTCGTGGGTATCGTCCCACGAACGCCTGACGGTGCTGGCCGTTCCCCAGAGCGGCACGCCGTGGATCGTCTCGCCGAATACGGATATTACGGATATTAAATCGGCGCCCGTCGGCAAGCTCGATGTGGAGCTGCGCGGGTGGAATGACGGCGATAATCCCTACGAGCTCGCCCTCAAGGGCGCTGCGTCAATTAAGAAGGTCGCGCTGGGCCAATCCCTAACGGCGGATCATATCCTGCAGTTCCAGGGGCTCGTATCTGATGCGGACTACGTTCTTGCCACCTACGCGCTGGCAGAGCTGTTTACCCGCAAGGACCAAGCAGAAATCGCGGAGCTGCGCAAAGCCGGCCAAGCCATCGACGCCGTGCACGCCAAGGTCCCCGAGCTTCTGCAGCCCGGCCGCACCGAGGCCGAGGTGGCCCATGAACTGGAAAAGCTCATCCTCGAAGAGCATTCCATCATTGACTTCGTCATCGTGGGGTCCGGCCCGAATGGCGCCAATCCGCACCACAGCTTCTCCGACCGGAAGCTGGCTGCGGGCGAGCCCGTCGTCGTGGATCTCGGCGGCACCCTGCCCTCCGGCTACCACTCCGATTGCACCCGCACCTACGTCGTAGGCGGCGATCTCAGCCAGGCGCCGCAGGACTTCCAGGACGCCTATGCCGTGCTTTACGATGCCCAAGCGGCCGCCCGCGCCGCCGCCAAGCCCGGTAGCACGGCTGAAGAAATCGACGGGGTTGCTAGGAAGGCTATTGCCGATGCCGGCTGGGGCGATAAATTCGTCCACCGCACCGGCCACGGTATTGGTCTCTCGACCCACGAGGAGCCCTTCATCATGGAGGGCAATGACCTGCCGCTGGAAGAGGGCATGGCCTTTTCAATCGAGCCGGGCATTTACCTGGAGGGCCAGTGGGGCATGCGCCTCGAGGACATCGTGGTACTTACCAAGGATGGCTACGAGTCCCTCAACGTCGTTGAACGCGAAGTGCGCTAAGTGGCTGGCGTACTGATCCTAGGCGGGCGCAGCGATATCGGCGGCGAAATCGCCCAGCGCGTGGCCCGCGGCAACGACATCGTCCTCGCAGCGCGCGGGACGCAGGGGCTTGAGGAGATTACCTCCCAGCTAAAGGCCGCTGGTGCGCGCAGCGTCCACCAGCTGTCCTTTGACGCAGCGGACTTTTCCCAGCACCGCCAAATCTTTGCCGAGGCCAAGGAACGCGTCGGCGCCATTGAGCTTACCGTGGTCGCCTTTGGCATCCTGGGGGATCAAGATAGGGCGGACACCGATCCTGCCCACGCAGCACAGATCGCCACCATCGACTACACGGCCCAAGTCTCCGTGCTGACGGTGGCGGCGCAGTCGATGCCGCGCGGCCACATCGTGGCCTTTTCTTCCATCGCTGGGTGGCGAGCACGGCGCGCCAATTATGTCTACGGTTCCACCAAGGCCGGGCTGGATGCTTTCTGCCAGGGCCTTGCGGACAGGCTGCACGGCAGCGGGCTCGGCCTGATTACCGCGCGCCCCGGGTTCGTCATCGGATCCATGACCCAAGGAATGAAGCCAGCGCCGCTGTCGGTGCGGCCAGGCGATGTCGCCGATGCCGTCGTCGCCTGCATAGATAACGATGACCGCCGCGGCCAGGCGCGCAGCCATACCCTGTGGATCCCAAGGGCGCTGCAAGCCTTGGCATGGGTCATGCGGTTGGTGCCCCGACCCATCTGGCGGCACATGCCGCGTTAGTCGGCCTCATCCTCCCGCAACAGGGGCGAGTTGATGTCGAAGATGAAACCGCGCGGGGCGAGCACGCGGAGGACGACCTCAGCATCGCCCTCTGCGATGTCGTGAAAGACTAAGCCACCCCACGGGGTGACCGTGATGTTTACCTCGAGCTGGCCGATAAGCTGCGCGAACTGCGCCGGGATGGCGCCTTGGTAGACCCCCGCGCCAAGGTCGACCACGCCTTCTGCCTGGTGCTCGTCCAACCAGCCAATGGGCCCAGGTTCTGCGTTAAGCTCCGCGTCACTTGTCACACCGCCCTTCGTCTCGGTGCTTTGTGCACCGAGGCGTTGGAGGTGGGCTGCGGCATCGGCAAGCGAGAGGCCTGCGGTAGGGATGTCGGCGGCGGGGGACTGGGTGATATTCAAGGTGGCATCGTCAAGCAGACGCATGCTGACCTGCGTGGCAGAAGCCGGGAGATCGTCGGTAGCGGTAATCGCGAGCGACTCCACGCCGGGCTGTTCGGTATTCAGGTGCGTGGCCAGCTCGCGCGCGGCCTGCTTCGCCGCGGCAGAAAGGGGAGAGGCCAGCACAGGAATGTGGAAGCTCTGCAACTCCAATTTATCCAGCTCAGCCGCCAGCTGCGCCTTGTCCGTGACGCCCCGCAACTCGATGGCGGAATTGGGGCGAATATAAACGCTGCCATCGGTCCAATGCGCCGCGCAATAACCCAAATGGATCCAATCATTGGGGCTGGTAAACCCGCCCACAACGTGTAAGCGCAGGCAAGTGCCGGACTCGGGGTGCTGGAAAAATTCGGGGTAATGCATAGCTTGCCAGTCTAGCCTGAGTGTTGCCAGCATATCGCCAGCATTGCTCGTTAAACTGAAAGTTATGCCGTTTTTATATCTCGTCCTCTATATGCTGGCGGAAACCTTAGCGTTCTGGGCCGTCGCCGAGTGGATTGGCGTCTTTTGGGCGCTCATTGCCCTGTTCATCACCATGTTCTTTGGCATGTCCATCGCTGGCATTGAGGTGCGCCGGTTGATGGGTAAACAAGTAGAGCAGGCCGGTGACGGGACCTACTACGTGCGCGATGACAATGTAGGAAAAACCGCCGGCAACGTGGGCTTGACTTTGGCCGGTGGCATGTTGTTGTCCCTGCCTGGGTTCTTGACCAGTTTTCTGGGGATTCTGCTCATCTTTGCCCCAACGCGGTCGTTGTTTCGCAAGGTTATGGCCGTATCCATCTATCGCAAGGTGGAGAATTTGGGGGTACGCATTTACGAGGCATCGCCCATGGCGCAGCAGCACGATAGCTATGGCAACTTTGGTTCCTTTGGGCAAGCAGCGGGGCAATCCTTTGGCCAGTCATCTGGTCGGAGCGACTCCCACGAGGTAATTGATGAGGAAGAGCTGCGCAACTGGTCCGAGAACCTAGACCCTGATGACTTCGGCCCCCGTGGCGGCGATGATGGTTCGCAGGGTGGAAAATAAGTGGCGGTATTTTTCGCTCGCTTGGTCATAGCGGGCATTTCTGGTGCGCTGACCTTTACCGCCGTTGAGCCGCGCGGCTGGTGGTGGGGCGCGATTATTGGCATCGCCCTGCTGTATGTGAGCCTGATGCCGTGGCGTGGGCGACAGGTGCGCGGATCCTTAGGCGCCCTTTTGGCGGTGACGCACGGACTGATTCTGTACCTGCTGAGCCTGCCCTGGATCGGCGAGTTGGTGGGGACCGTGCCCTATGCGGCGCTTGCTATCTGGCTTTCGGTCTATGCCATCCTTTTGGGTATCTTCGGGGCCGCAGTGGCGCGATGGCGATATGGATTTCTGGTCTTTCCCTTCGTGTACCTCGCCGTTGAGGTCCTGCGTTCCTCTGTGCCCTTTGGCGGTTTCCCTTGGGTCAAGCTGGCGTGGGGGCAAATTGAAGGGCCCTTAGCCAATCTCGCCCCGTGGGGCGGGACCTCGATGATCACGGTGGCAACGGCATTGTGCGCCTGCGGCCTGGCTGGCTTGTTGCTGCGCGGCGGGCGGCTAAAGGTAGCCGCTGGCGCCGCGCTCATCCTCCCGCTAGTTGCAGGACTCGCGGCTGGGCGCGGCATCGATCCCGCAGATACCAAGGTTGGCGAGACCAAGGTAGCCGCCATCCAAGGCAACGTGCCGCGCAGTGGTTTGGATTTCGCCGGGCAACGGCGGGCGGTGCTGAATAACCACGTCCAGGAAACGGAGAAGCTCGCCCGCCGCGAAGACGATATAGATCTGGTGATCTGGCCGGAAAACTCTTCTGATATCGACCCTTTCCGTGACGGCGAGGCGGCCCAAGCCATTAGCGGGGCCGTCGATGCCATTGACGCGCCAGTGCTGGTTGGCACCGCCACCCGCGATGAAGTGGGTGCGCGCAATACCATGCAAGTCTTTACTCCCGGCCACGGGGCAGGCGACCATCACTATAAGAAGTACCTACAGCCGTTCGGTGAAACCATGTCCATGCGGGACTTCTTCGCGCATTTCTCGGACTACGTCGACCTCGCCGGGGATTTCAAGGCAGGGGACGGGCCCGGTGTGGTCTCCATGAATTCCGTCGCGGTAGGTGTGGCGACCTGTTATGAGGTCTCCTTCGATAACGCCTTCCACGAATCCGTCAACAACGGCGCGCAGATTCTCACGACGCCTACCAATAACGCTACGTTCGGCTTTTCCGATATGACCTACCAGCAGCTGGCCATGAGCAGGCTGCGGGCGCTCGAAACCGACCGCGCCGTCGTGGTCGCAGCCACCTCTGGGGTGTCCGCACTCGTGCACCCAGACGGCAGCGTGAGCCAATCCTCGGAGCTCTTTGAGCCCGCGGCACTGGTAGAAAGCCTGCCACTGAAAACCGGTGAAACATTTTCGGTGCGCTACGGTTCGCTCATGCAGTGGCTGATGGTTATTATTGGTACCGTCTGCGCACTCATAGCCGTGCGTATCAACCGATTGGGTCGTACACCTCGCGGTGTCGGCGCTAAAGAAAAGTAGGAGCATTAATTACTGTGAGCACTCTTGATTCTGCGACGCTGGTTATCATCCCAACGTATAACGAGATTGAAAACCTTCCCTTGATTACCGGCCGCGTCCGCGAGGCGCTGCCAGAGGTTCACATCCTCGTTGTGGATGATAATTCCCCTGACGGCACCGGCGAGAAGGCCGATGCTTTCGCTGCAGAAGATGACCACATTCACGTGCTGCACCGCGAGGGCAAGGGCGGCCTCTTGGGCGCTTATATCGCCGGCTTCGAGTGGGGCTTGGAGCGCGACTACCAGGTCCTTTGTGAGATGGATGCTGATGGCTCCCACGCCCCAGAGCAGCTGCACCTGCTGCTGGAGGAGATTGACAAGGGCGCCGACCTCGTCATCGGCTCCCGCTATGTGCCAGGCGGCGAGACCGTCAACTGGCCGGCATCCCGCGAGTACCTGTCCCGCTTGGGCAACCTCTATATCTCCTTCGCGCTCGGCACCGACCTGTCCGATATGACCGCAGGCTACCGCGCTTTCCGCCGCGAGCTGTTGGAAGACATCGACTTTGACGAGCTGTCCAAGGCCGGCTACATCTTCCAAGTGGACTTGGCCTTCCGCGCGGTCAAGGCTGGATACGATATCCGCGAGGTGCCCATCACCTTCACCGAGCGCGAGTACGGCGAATCCAAGCTGGATGGTTCCTTTGTCAAGGATTCCCTCTTCGAGGTAACCAAGTGGGGCGTGGCCCACCGCGCGGAGCAGGTGAAGGATTTTGCCGGCGAGATGTCCAAGCTGGCGGACCACGAGGTCAAATACGGCTCTGTTCACAATGCCGGCCAGAAGGCCCGCAACGGTGTGGGCTGGGCCACCAACTTGGCCAATGAGCTGGGATACTTGGTCAAGCACCAGGTGGGCCAGCTGACTAAGAAGAAGTAATCTAAGCAGCAGAAAGCCCGTACCCCAACGCCACCGTGGCGGTCAGGGTACGGGCTTTAATTAATTCCGCTTGAGCCTTTAAGACTTCTTCTGCTGTTCCTGCTCCTTGAGGAGGCGCGCAGCGGTCCGACGGCGGGAGCGCAGGTGGTTAATGCGCTCTTCCAAAAGCTCATCGAGCTCCTCGATGGAGCGACGCTCCCGCAGCATATCCCAGTGTGTGCGCGGTGGCTTGATGGGCTTAGCTTCCACGCCTTCGCCCTCTACGAGGTGGCCCAGTTTGCCATTCTTGCACATCCATTCTTCAGGGATTTCTGCCTCATGTGCAAAGGGCACCTCATAAATCTCACCATCGTCCGTGCGGTATTTCACCATCTGACGCGGTGCGAGGTCGTGGTCGCGGTCAGTTTCGTAGCTGACTGCACCCATACGGCTGCCACGGAGTACGCGATCTGCCATGCAACATCATCCTTTTCAAAGAGATCCCTGATTGACGGCGATAGTTTCGCCTAAGAGCTATTTATTATAACGAACACCCACGCGGTATTGTTCCCAGCCCGCCGTTTAATGGACTAAAGTGTATCGAGTGATCCGTACAGCTAGTCGTGAAAGCAATGTCGGTTCCTGCCAATGGTGTGGAAAGGATATTGACCAAGGCGGTAGGGGACGACCACGTAAGTTTTGCAGCGCCTCGTGCAAACAGCGTGCCTATGAACAAAGAAACAATGTTAGTGGCACGGATATTCCTGCCGATGCAGTAATCTTAAGCCCAGATAAAGTGCAAGGTTTGCGCGACGGCCTTTTTGAATTGCGGTGTTCCGCAGAAGACATTCATACCGCCGCGGAAGAAGGCGCGAGCGCGGAAGAGCTTTCCAGTCTGTGTGAGGAGCTTGTTTCGCTGGCTCGGCGTTTAGAAGGACTTCGATAGTAGATGAAAAAGCTTTTTTATAACCGGAAACTTGTTGTTACCATTTTCGTGGTTTTAATCCTCGTGCTTACCGCCGTAGCGATCGGCCCGATTGTGTACTCGCTTTTCAAAAGCGGCGGCGTCAAGACGGAGCCCGTGACTGCCGATGGCGCCAAGGCAGCCTCGACTCCGCTCGACGGTTCCTGGTCAGTGGCCAAGGGTCGCGCCGATAACCACACTTCGGTGGGCTTTACCTTCGACGAGGTTCTGCCCGCGGAGAGGACGTCCACCTCCGGGTCGACCACGGAGGTCACCGGTCAGGCGAAGATTTCCGATTCCACGCTGGAATCCGCCACCATCACGGTGAATATGGATGCTCTTACCACGGACAAGAAAGTCCGCGACCAAAACATGAAGTCCAAGCTCTTTAAGACCTCAGACTTCCCAGAATCTTCCTTCACGCTTACCAAGCCCGCCTCGCTTGCCGATGTCCCCGAAGACGGCACCATCGGCTCCGTCAAGCTCACCGGTGACCTTACGATCCAGGACAAGACGCAGGAAATCACCCAGGAGTTCGATGTCCTGCGTGACGGTGACGATATCGTCATTGGCGGCGACGTTCCGATTAACCGCCTGGACTACAACGTGGAAACCCCAGACATGCTGGCGGCTAAGGTCGCCGAGGACGGCGAGATCAACCTGCGCATCTCCTTGAACAAGGATTAAACCGTGAATTCTCGCCGCTTAATTTCCGCCCTGTGGTTCCGCCTTATAGTCGTCATAGCTTTCTCGATTTTCGTCGCGGTCCAGCAAATGTGGCTAGTCACAGCGATTGCAGCATTGCTGGCGGTATTAACCATCTGGCAGCTATGGAGTGCCTATAAAAACCAATAGAGAACCAAGGCTTCCCCCCTTTAATTAACGTCACTGTGACTAAATACCGGGGTATAGCAAGCGCCTTAACGCAGCAGCGGGAAAGTCCCGCTATCGGCGCCCGTCCACACAATTGGGCGTTTAGGCTGTTGGGGCTGTTCGCTAGGCACCCTAGGTAAGCCCAAGCGGATTCGAAAGGCTGGCTCGCTTCAGGTATTCAAAGGCGTCTCGGCAAAGTCTGGGCCAACTTATCCGCGGAACCTTCAAACCTTAGCACGCCGCATCCAAAACAAGCAGGGCGGTCAACGCTCCGGACCGAACCGCGAACACGGCAGTCAGCATCGCACGCAATTCATACACGCTCAAGCCGCCCGCAGCTTAACCTGCAGAACTCCATAATTGTCCGATAATGTACATTATGTCATTGTAGATCCGTGGAAGTCCCTCCCACCGGGACCGAGGCCCGTCAGTTTAGAATGTTCAAGCCATTCACAGCGCAGTATGTTCCAAATTGACAAATAGTGCCCTCCAAAAGCCCTAAATCGGCCCACTATTTGTCAAAACGCATCAAACCCTGCACATCACGCATCAAAGCCCACCCACCAAAGCATCCACATCACACCACAGCGCCACATACACCAAACGTGCAATGCCCAAAGCGAACACATATGCTGGAACTCATGACTATTCAACGCGTTGTCACTAAGCCTTCCCGCGCCGCCCTGTTCCTAGTCTTGGACATTGCGGAAGGCGGCGAGCAAGCCACTCGGGACATGCTCTCCGCTTTTAGCGATACCTTCAAGTCCGTCAATTTCCGCCACAATGAGGGCGAGCTGTATACGGTCGTCGGCATCGGCGCGTCCATGTGGCCGCGCCTTACCAGCGCTCCCCGCCCGGACAAGCTCAAGGAGTTCGAGCCGCTGGAGGGTACCTACAAGGCGCCTTCCACCCCCGGTGATATCCTGCTGCATTTCCGCGCGAACACGTATGACCTTTGCCACGAGATGGCGCGCCAGGTCTTGCGCCAGCTGGGCGATGCCGCCACCGTCATCGATGAGACCCAGGGCTTCAAGTACCTGGACCAGCGCGACCTCCTAGGCTTTGTGGATGGCACCGCCAATCCCCTCCCCGAGGAAGCTCTAGAAACAGTGCTGCTTGCCGATGACGCCGATTATCCCCGCGGCTCCTACGTCACCGTGCAAAAGTACACCCATGACCTAGATAAGTGGAGCGGTATCAGCACCGAAGAGCAGGAACGCGTTATCGGGCGCACCAAGGCCGATGACGTGGAGCTCGATGAGGATGCGCAGCCCTCCAATTCCCACGTGTCTCTCAATGACCTCGAGGAAGATATTTACCGCGAGAACATGGTCTTCGGTTCCTTTGCTGCAGGTGAGATGGGCACGTACTTCATTGGATATGCGAAGGACCCAGAAGATATCAACGAGCGTTTGCGCAATATGTTCATCGGCGATCCTGAGGGCAATTATGACCGGATCCTGGATTTTTCCAAGGCCCTGACCGGTACGAACTTTTTCGTCCCGAGCGTTGACCTGCTAGACGAATTCGACGAGCTTCCGCACTAAAGAGCCTAGCGGCGCCCGCCGCGATTGCGGTGGGTTAGGCCAAATTGCACGGAATCGATCATCCCGAGCGTCATGAGCGCCTCGCGAAGTGCGAATTGGAAGGTCCATAACCTGCGGAAAACCGGATCAAAGCCTGCGGCGGCGGCCTCGCGCAGGTGCCCATCGAAAAAGGATCGCTGCTGGCGCAGAGACTCAATATAGTGGCTGCCCACGTGCGTTTCGGACACGATGCGCAGGTGAGAGTTCTTATCCACGAGCCGGTGGAGATCCATAGTCAGCGGGTAGTCGAGGCCGGGCCAGATATAGGCCCGCATGGCCTGCAACGATGCTCGGGCCGCGTCCGACATGGATTCGGTGGCCACGATGGATTGAAAAGCCGCCCGCCCGTTTGCGGTAAGGAAGCGATCGAGGACCCGGATATACGCCTTGCGTTCGCGCGGGCTTAATTGCTCGAATTTTTCCACGCTGATAATCGCGTCGTAGTGCCCGCGCCACTGCTTCGGGCTCGGAACGGAATCCGGAATCCGCTCTACGTGGATAGAATCTTCCGTTCCGGCAAAGACAAGCGCCTCGCGCATCTGGGTGATTTGTTCGACATCGCTGGTCAGGACGTCGACTGTGGCGCGGCGCTTGGTAGCGCGTATCGCGGCCTGCATCCCGGCCGCGGGATAGACAAGAAGGTGGGTACCGGCGCCGGTGCGGGTGGCATCGAGAAGCCAGTCTGCCGCCCTGCGCTGCGCCTCTCCCAAGTCATCCCGGTCCACATTGGTGGGCTCGCTCACCGTGGTGACATCGACAAAGTGGCTCTTCGGCTCCCTGCCGCCGGCTTTCGGGCTAAAGCTCTCGACCGTTTCCCGGATCGTCGTCGGCACGCCGCTGGAGAAAATCCCGCCAACGTGGCTGAGGCCATCGCCGGCATAGAGGCGCACCAAGTCGAGCGGCAGCTCCCCTGGCTCAGAATCACGCACGCTTACCCCTTGCGGTTTGGGAAGGTACCCCACCTGCAGGAGCTTGCCCAAAACTTTTACCAATTGGGCGGAGGATTCGACGGTCCACTCGCCTGCCATATAGCTTTCGGCAAAGCCTAACCATCCGGTAGCGGCGATCCGCTCAAAGAGCGCATCGTGACCCACCTTCAAATCGGGGCCGCCAGCAGCATCGAGTTCGAGCTCCAAGCCGGCGCTATCGCAGGCCTTGGCAAATTCTGCTTCGGCCCGGCGGGATTTTAGCGTCGCCCAGCGCTGCGATGGCACGGTCGCGATATTGGGCCATGCCTCCGCGTCGATGGAGCGTAGATGCTCGGGGGTGGAAAAACTCATGGTTTGGGGAGCGCTCCTGGGTGCAAGGGGTCACGGTGTGGGCTTATTTTAGCCAGTTTCTGAGCGGTTTCGGTCAAGACGCTCCGCAGGAAAGGAAACCCGAAACGCATGTAAATGGGCATCAAGTATGCACGTTATGTGACGAGCGTTTACACTATACGGGTACTTAAATTAAGCTTTCTCGAGGAAGGTCGCATTAATTCCATGACTGATACCCCTTATCGTCCAAACGGAAGCCGTCACCACGTTGTCGTGGTTGGCGGTGGATTCGGCGGTCTTAACACTGTGAAGAAGTTAAAGAACGCCGATGTTGAGATCACCCTCATCGATAAGAAGAACCACCACCTGTTCCAGCCGATGCTCTACCAGGTGGCAACCGGCATGATTTCCGCAGGTGAGGTTGCGCCCTCGACCCGCCAGCTGCTGCGCAACCAGGATAATGTGGACTTTGTCAACGGCAACGTGACCGACATTAACCTGGAAGACCAGACGGTTACCGCCGAGCTCGATGACTTTTCGCGCACCTACTCCTATGACTCCCTTGTGGTCGCCGCTGGCTCCAGCCAGTCGTACTTTGGCAATGACCACTTTGCGGAGTTTGCACCTGGCATGAAGACCTTGGATGATGCCTTGGAGCTGCGTTCCCGCATCATTTCCGCCTTCGAAAAAGCTGAGCTTACCGATGACCCCGCTGAGCGCGAGCGCCTCCTCACCTTCATCATCGTTGGCGCCGGCCCGACCGGTGTGGAGCTCACCGGCCAGATCGCTGAGTTGGCTAACCGCACGCTTAGCGATGTCTACTCCACCTACGGCACCTCCGCCGCTAAGATTTACCTGCTTGACGGCGCGCCACAGGTACTCCCGCCGTTTGGCAAGCGCCTCGGCCGCCGTGCCCAGCGCACCCTGGAGAAGGAAGGCGTCAACGTGCGCCTGAACGCCATGGTGACCGATGTCAACGAAGACTCCGTAACCTACAAGAACATGAAGACCGATGAAGAGGTCACCCTCGAGGGCGCGACCAAGATCTGGTCCGCTGGTGTTTCCGCTTCCCCGCTGGGCAAGATGGTCGCTGACCAAGCCGGCGTCGAGGCTGACCGTGCGGGCCGCGTCTCCGTGAACGATGACATGACCGTTGGTGACTTCAACAACGTCTACATCATCGGTGACATGATGTCCCTGAACCGCCTGCCGGGCTTGGCGCAGGTGGCAATTCAGGGTGGCGAGCACGTCGCCAAGCTCATCGAGACTAAGGTGGACGAGGAGTCCACGGCCGATGAAAAGGAACCTTTCGAGTACTTCGACAAGGGCTCGATGGCCATCGTGACCCGCTTCAATGCCGTTGTGAAGCTGGGCAAGACCGAATTCTCCGGCTTCCCAGGCTGGTTGGCATGGTTGGGCCTGCACTTGACCTACGTCGTTGGCCTGCGCAGCCGCTTGGCCGTATTGGTCAACTGGGCAGCTAATATCCTCTCCCGCAACCGCGGCAACCTGGAGATTACTACCCAGCAGCGCATCGCCCGCAACCTCATCGATGAGGCAGAAGAAGAAAAGAAGAACTAAATTCTCCTCGGCACCAGCCGCCGTCTCACTCCCCGCCTGCGGGGCTGTGGGCGGCGGTTTTGTTGTTTTCGTTCCTATTTTCCCATTTTTGTTAGGCTTGGACATTACAACATGGGGTGCCACGCACCGTGGCTGAGATAAACCCATCGAACCTGCTCTCAGTTAGAACTAGCGAAGGGATTGTTGTGGACTTATCATTTCTGCGTGCCCACGATGCGGTGCGCGATACCGCTCCACTTATTCAGTGCTTGACCAATAAGGTCGTCAGCAATATTTCTGCCAATGCGCTATTAGCCATCGGCGCCAGCCCGGCAATGGTAGATACTCCGGAAGAGTCGCAAGAGTTTGCGAAGATCGCCAGCGGCGTGCTCATCAATTGCGGCACGCCGAATTCCGAGCAATACGCCGGCATGCGTGAGGCAATCGCCGGTGCGACCGCGGCTGGAAACCCGTGGGTCCTTGACCCCGTCGGTGCGGGCGGGCTGGAAAAGCGCACCGAGTTCATGCATGAAGTCTTGCCGCAGGGCCCGACTGCGATTCGCGGCAACGCCTCCGAAATCATCGCCTTGGCTGGAACCGGAGCCGGCGGGCGCGGCGTGGAATCCACCGATGGCGTGGAGGCCGCGCTGGAACCAGCACTCAAACTTTCCCGCGAAACTGGGGCCGTCATCGGCGTATCTGGCCCCACGGATCTCATCGTGCAGGCAGGCGAAAGGCCGCGTGCGGTAAGCCTCGAGTCTGGGCACCCGATGCTGCAAAACGTCATCGGAACGGGGTGTTCGCTAGGTGCCATCTGCGCGGCCTACCTGGCAGCGTGGGATGATCCATTCGCGGCTATGATCGTCGCGCATGCGCATGTCGGGGCCGCGGGCAGCGTTGCCGCTGAGAAATCTACTGCGCCTGGCTCCTTTGCGGTTGCCTGGCTCGATGCGCTGCATGAGCTCACCACTGACGCCGTCGAAGAGCACATCTCTGCCTCCGAGGTCGCGGACGTTGCGGGGCTAGCATGAGCATCGATTGGACGCTGTATCTCATCACCGATCCTAAGCTCGCCGGCGGGCGGGACAACGTAGTTCCCATCGTGCAAGAGGCGGTGCGCGGCGGGGCGACCGTCGTGCAATTGCGCGATAAGGAGGCCAGCGACGAGGAGGTGGAAGCTACCGCCCGCGAACTCATGAAGGTCTTGGGCGATGTCCCGCTCTTTATCAATGACCGCGCCGAGGTAGCAGCCAGGGTGGGCTGCCACCTGCACATTGGCCAAGACGATATGGACTTATCCCAGGCTCGCGCGCTGCTCAGTCCCGATAAGCTCATCGGGCTTTCGGTGGGAACGCAGCAGGAGTTGGACGCCATCGATCCGCAGCAATCCCCCGACGTCATTGGCATTGGCCCGGTTTACTCGACGGCGACCAAGAAGAATGCGCCAGCGGGAATAGGCGTAGAGGCCGCCGGCCGGCTTGCCACCGCGGCGCGCGAACGCGGCATCGAGTCCGTCGCCATCGGCGGCATCAAAGCACACAATGCCCATGAACTTTCCGGAAGCGACTTCGCAGGGATCTGCGTGGTCAGCGACATCATGGCTGCCGATGACCCGGCAGCCGCAGCACACAACCTAAAGGAGGCCTACCGTGGCTAAAGGTACCTACCCTCGAATTCTCTCGATTGCTGGAACCGATCCCACAGGCGGAGCCGGCATCCAGGCCGATCTGAAGTCCATCGCCGCCGCGGGCGGGTACGGAATGAGCGTGGTCACTGCGCTGGTCGCCCAAAATACCCAGGGCGTGCGCAGCGTCCACGTCCCGCCGCTGGATTTCCTCCAGGAACAGCTGGATTCGGTCTGCGAGGACGTAGACATCGATGCCATTAAGATCGGCATGCTTGCCGATGCCAACATCACCGACCTCGTGGCCACCTTCCTCGACCGCATCGACCCATCCGTCCCCGTGGTCTTGGACCCAGTCATGGTTGCCACCAGCGGCGATCGCCTCTTGGCCCCCGAGGCGGAAAAGGCGGTGCGCGAACTGTGCTCCCGCGCTGATGTCATCACGCCCAATCTCAAGGAGCTGGCCGTACTGACGCAGACGGAGGAAGCCGCGGACCTGGATCGTGCCATCGAGGTGGCTAAGGCATGGGCCGCTGAGGCGGATACGGCGGTCATCGTCAAGGGCGGACACCTTGATTCGGCGATTGCCGATAACGCCGTGGTCACCGGCGATGGCACGGTTCACCGCGTGGAATCGGCCCGGGTGCAGACGAAGAATACCCACGGCACTGGCTGCTCCCTCTCCTCTGCCCTCGCAACGCGGCTCGGCGCAGGCGATGATGCCGCAAGCGCCCTCGAATGGTCCACGGACTGGCTGCACGAGGCGATTGCCAATGCGGATGCGCTGGCCGTCGGCAAGGGCAGCGGCCCGGTGGACCACCTGCACCGCTCGCAGCGCTTGATGCGGGCTGCATCCTCGGTCCCGCTTCCTCACCTGGCTGGGCCTTTGGAAGAGGTGGAAAACCCGGAACAACCGCGGGTTGCGGCCGCAGGCCCGTACACGCAGCGCCTGTGGAATATCGCTGCGGATCACTGGGAGCAGGTAAAGGTACTCCCCTTTATTCAGAAGCTGGGTTCCGGTGCACTTGCCAACGATGCTTTCAGCTTCTACCTCGATCAGGATTCGCAGTACCTGGCGTCCTACTCGAAGGCCCTGGCTCGCCTCGCCAGCCAGGCACCCGATACCGCACAGCAATTGCACTGGGCGCAGGGCGCTTATGAGTGCCTCGCGGAGGAGGCTGAGCTGCACCGCGGGTGGTTGAAGGACTCGGCCACCACGGCGCCCTCGCGGGTGACCAGCGCCTACACGGATTTCCTCATCTGCAGCACGCATACGGACGATTATGCCGTTGGCATCGCGGCGGTGCTGCCCTGCTACTGGCTGTATGCAGAGGTAGGCCTGCATTTGGCGGAATTCGACTCGCCCGATCACCCCTACCATGCTTGGTTGGAGGTCTACGGCGGCGAAGATTTCCTCGCCGGGGTGCGCGAGAGCATCAAGATTGTGGAGGAAAACCTGGAGCAGGCGGATGAGGCCACTCGGACCCGCGCCGAGCGCGCCTTTATCAGCGCCAGCATCCACGAGGTCGATTTCTTCGACCAAGCGGACCGGCGCTTTTAAGGCCTTAGGCCAAGAGGTCCGCGCCAGGCCTAGATAGCACGGCGACCAAGAAGGTGGAATGCTCCGAAAATAGCTTCATGTCCCAGGAAGAAAACGTGAAGTCAACGCGGTAGCCCACCTTCTGCGCCATATCGAGGAAGTCCTGGAAGTCCCATCCGCGGCCTTCCCCAAAGCCGGTGACGAAGCGCCCTCCGGGGGTCAGCGAGTTAAAAATATTTCGCAGTGCTTGCTCGCGGCCGTCCACGGCCAAAAAGCCCATGACGTTTCCTGCGGAAACAGCCAAGTCAAAGGGGCCTTCAGGAACCTCTTCCGTGCACAGGTCCCCGACGAACCACTCGCCGTCGGGGAAGTCATGTTCGGCGTGTTCGATCAAAATGGGGTCCACGTCAATGCCCACCACGCTGTGACCGCGGCGCAGCAATTCCCCGCCGACGCGGCCGGTTCCACAGCCGGCGTCGAGGATGGTGGAATTGCGCTCCACCATGGCATCGACAAGCCGGGCCTCCCCATGAATGTCTTTGCCCTGCGCCTCCAGCATCTTCCATTTGCGGGCGAAATTATGGGAGTGGGCGGGATTGGCTTCGGTAACTTCTTTCCACGTTGGCATAGATTCGATTATATTACCCACCGTCGGTGTAAGCTTTACCCGCTGCGTAAAACGTGGCCCGTTTTACTACTTGATTGCGTTACTATCCGCACTACCGTGCAAAGGAGGCTGAAACGATGCCGTCCGTACCCACGCCCTTTAGGGGCCGAAAGAAATCCACGCCTCCTAGTCAGCCCTCCTTCCCGCCGGTTCCCGCGGAGCGCGCCATTGAGCACTGCCGCGTCTTCGTCGATGGTGAGGCCCTACCCGGCGAGTATTCCGCACATTCCGCCCTGGAAACCGTGGCGGAATATGGCCGCGGGTTTGTCTGGGTGGGCCTGCATGAGCCTTATGAATCTCAGATGACGAAGATCGCCTCGCAATTTGGCATCCACGAGCTCATCGTGGAAGACGCCGTTATGGCCCACCAGCGCCCTAAGCTAGAGCGCTACGATGACCAGCTCTTTGTGGTGGCCCGCTCGGTGAATTACCGCGACCACGATGAGGTGCAAGATAAGCGCCAGATCATTTCTACGGGCGAAATCCAGATGATCATGGGCTCTAACTTCATCATCACCGTCCGCCACGGTGCAAAGTTGCCTAACTTGGCTTACACGGTTGAAGACGAGCAGGACTTGGTGGAGCTCGGCCCCGTCGCCATGGCCTGGAAGATCCTGGACATGATGGTGGACCGCTACTCCGAGGTGGCGCGCCTTATTAGCGATGAAGTCGATGAACTCGAAGAGGAAATCTTTACTCCAAACCTCAAATTCGACGTCGACCGCATTTACATGTTCAAGCGCGAAGTCTTGGAAATGAAGCACGCCATTTACCCGCTTTCTGCGGCGTTAAAGGCAATGGTCTCGGATCACAAGGACCTCATCTCTAAGCAGATCCGGTCCTACCTGCGCGATGTCTATGACCACGAGCTCGTGGTCAATGACTTGGTGGCCAGCTTCGATGAACGCTTGACCTCGCTTATTGATGCCTCGGTGGCCAAGGTCACCATGCAGCAAAACTCGGATATGCGCACCATCTCCGCGGTCGTCGGCATGTGGGCCGCGCCGACCCTCGTCGCCGGCATTTACGGCATGAACTTCGATATCATGCCGGAGCTGCACTGGGCCTTTGGATATCCCATGGCAATAATCATCATGGTCGCTGTCGTTGGCGGACTGTGGGCGTGGTTCCGGAAGAACCACTGGCTCTAGCTACGCTCACCCATAATCATCGTGCGCAACGTGGTGCGTGCAACCAAGGTGTCTCCTTGGCGCATTTCTACGCTCCACACGTGGGTCCGGGTGCCTAATTGAATGGGGGCGGCCACCGCTTCTAGCTCGCCCTCACCTGTCGCTTTGATGAAGTCCGTGGAGTTATTGACTCCCATCGCTGGGGCATCGGCAGCCGCGACGCTGGCAAGGGAGGCTACCGTTTCCGCGATGGTGCAATATAGCCCGCCGTTCGCCACGCCCCAGGGTTGGTGGTGCTGAGGGGTCACGGTGAGGTGCGCGCGGGCCTCGGTCGGGCCCACGCGGTCGAAGGTGAGCCCGATGAACTCAGCAAGCCCGTCGTTGACCGAATTTAGTTTCTCCAGCTCCTCCTCGTTGAGCAGGCGCGTGTGCGCGGTATGAAGTAAGTCATTGAGTATCTGGGTATCTGACATAGCCTTCAAGCTTAGCCGCCAGCGCGGCGAAAGTGAGGCGGTGACGTAGGATAGGCACCATGACTGAAAAGAACGAACTCGCGCACATTGGTGTAGTCGGCCTAGCGGTAATGGGCTCCAACCTAGCCCGCAACTTTGCCCGCAATGGCAATACCGTCGCCGTCTATAATCGCAGCCCAGAAAAGACCCACGCCCTCATTGAGGCCCACGGTGACGAAGGAAACTTTATTCCTTCCGAGTCCATCGCGGATTTCGTGGCTTCCTTGGAGCGGCCCCGCAAGGCCATCATCATGGTGCAGGCGGGCAAGGCCACCGATGCGGTCATTGACCAGCTTGCCGATGCCATGGATGACGGCGATATCATCATCGATGGCGGCAATGCGCTGTTTACGGATACCATTCGTCGCGAAAAGGAAGTGGCCGAGCGCGGCAAGCACTTCGTGGGCGCGGGCATTTCCGGCGGCGAAGAAGGCGCCTTGAACGGCCCGTCCATCATGCCTGGTGGTCCGGCCGAGTCCTGGGAGACCTTGGGCCCCATCCTGGAGTCCATCGCTGCCGAGGTAGATGGCACCCCGTGCGTGACCCACATTGGACCGGATGGCGCCGGCCACTTCGTTAAAATGGTCCACAACGGCATCGAGTACGCCGATATGCAGGTCATCGGCGAGGCCTACCAGCTGCTGCGCTACGGCGCTGGCATGGAGCCTGCCGAGATCGCGGAAATCTTCAAGGAGTGGAACTCCGGCGACCTGGACTCTTACCTCATTGAGATCACCGCCGAGGTACTGGCCCAGAAGGATCCGGATACGGGCGCCCCGCTTGTCGATGTCATCCTGGACGCCGCCGGTCAAAAAGGTACCGGCCGCTGGACCGCCATCAACGGCCTCGAATTGGGCGTGCCAATTACCGGCATTGCCGAGTCCGTCTTTGCCCGCGCACTGTCTTCTTCGAGCCAGCAGCGCGCCGCCGCGCAGGAGGGTCAGCTTCCGGCAGGCACGAACACGGAGTTCGACATCGATAAGGATGCCTTCATCGAAGACGTTCGCCGGGCCCTTTATGCAGCCAAGCTCATCGCCTACTCCCAGGGCTTCGATGAGATCAAGGCCGGTTCCGCCGAATTCGGTTGGGATGTCGATCCGCGTGACCTGGCCACCATCTGGCGCGGCGGCTGCATCATCCGCGCTAAGTTCTTGGACCGCATCCGCGAGGCATTTGATACCAATCCAGAGCTTCCCGCTCTGATCCTTGATCCCTACTTCAAGGGCGAGCTGGAAGATCTCATCGAACCGTGGCGCCGCGTCGTCGTCGCCGCAACCCAGATGGGCCTGCCCGCTCCGGTCTTTGCCTCTTCGCTGTCCTACTACGACAGCCTGCGCGCCACGCGCCTGCCAGCCGCCCTTATCCAGGGCCAGCGCGACTTCTTTGGCGCGCACACCTTCAAGCGCACCGATAAGCCCGGCACCTTCCACGTCGAGTGGTCCGGTGACCGCAGCCTGACGCAAACGGACTAAACTGCCGTACACATAGAGGGAGGACCTGCTCGGTGCAGGCCCTCCCCTTTTTAGTACCTGGACTTAGACCAAGCCCAGCCACGACCAGTAGGTGGCAGAAAGCAGGAGGATAAGCAGGTATCCGACGATGGTCAGCGGGATACCAGAGCGAAGGAATTGTTTGGTGCTAAAGGCACCGGTGCCATAGGCCAGCATATTCTGCGGCGCCGAGACGGGAAGCAAGAATCCGAAGCAGATGACGAACTGCTGAATGACCACGAAGCCGATGCCGCCGTTAGGCACATCCAGCGTGGAGGCCAAAGCAATAAAGACCGGGATGAGCGCGGAGGCAAGCGACGTAGCAGAGGCAAAGCCCAAGTGGATGAGGATATTAAACAGCGATACCAGCGCAATCGTTGCCAGAATCGGCAGCGAATCCAGCCCCATCAGCCCGAAGGTCTTTTCTGATAGCCACGTGGCAGCGCCCGTATCCAACAGGAATGAGCCGAGCGAAATGCCGATGGCAAAGACGATGAGGGTACCCCAGCTCACAGATTTTTGGGCCTCTGGCCAGGTAAACACGCCGATCTTCGGTAACAGCATCAGGGCAACGGCCACCGCGGTAATGACGGCCGAGCTAATCGGGTGCAGTAGCCCTTCGGTTGCCCAGAAGAAGAGCAGGAGGAGGGAAAATCCGATGAGCCTCTTCTCTTCCGGTGAGGTGGGCCCGAGGTCTTCTAGCTGCTTGGCGATGAGCTCCTTTCCTCCCTCAATGCGCTCCGTTTCCGGTTTGATGACGGCGCGCATGATGAAGTACAGCGCAATGGACATCAGGATGGACCACGGTGCGGCCCAAATGAACCATTGGCCCCACGAGACCGACTGCCCCATTTGATCCTCGATAAACCCCACCGCCACGAGGTTTTGTGCGGCGGCGGTCTTAATGCCCACGTTCCAGATCGATACGGCCTGCGCTGCGGTAATGACGAGTAGAGCACCCAGCTTCGACTCATAAGACAGGCCGAAGGCGGCTACCATACCGAGCAAGATGGGTACTACGGCGCCCGCACGCGCGGTGGCAGAAGGAACGAAGAAGGCCAAGATGATGGCAATCGCAATGGCGCCGATAACGATGTGGGAGGTCTTCTCCCCCGCGACCTTCAGCACGTACAGGGCAATCCGCTTATGCAGGCCCGTAGCTTGCATCGCCCCGGCCAGAATCAGCGCTGCGGCCACGAGTGCTACCGCGGAGGAGGAAAATCCTGCCATCGCGACCTTGAGAGCGTTGGAGGTGCCGTAGATGCCATCGGATTCTGGATCCGGCCCGAGCCCCAAAAGCAGGGAAATAAGGCCAACGATGAGCAGGGCGCTTACCGGATAGCTCACGGCCTCGGTCACCCACATGATCACCGCGAAGGCCAGCATGCCCAGAGCCACTTTGGCGGGCCAGTCGAGTCCTGGAATCGGGATAAGTAAGACGACCGCTAGAGCCACGAAGGCCAGCGCGAACCACACGGCATCAAGGTGAAACCTCTCCTTCTTCGTGGGCTCTGTTGATTCCTGCGGTGAGGAGTGGGAAGAAGTACTGGCTGCGGATGCTTGTGCTTGAGCCATGTGACGACTCCTTAACAGTTCGGTGTGGCCTTGGAAGGGGCCGGTGAGTGGAGAAAAAGATTTGCGTGCTTCCCAGCACCACCTTCCACGTTAGGTAATAACCAGTGAAATACCTAAAGCAGGGGCTTATTTTTGCTATGGGATTTCTCACTTGTAGCTTAGCCCACCAATCGTGCGTCGGGCGATGCGGGATTTTGCGCGTCCACCAGTTAGAATTGCCCAACGATGACTACTTTTGCCGAACTCGGCTTACCTCAGCGCGTGGTTCACGTTTTACACAACCAAGGAATCACGGAAGCTTTCCCCATCCAAGCCGCAGCCATCCCCGATGTACTCGCAGGCAAGGACGTACTTGGCCGCGGGCCTACCGGTTCCGGTAAGACCTTTACCTTTGGGCTTCCTACATTGGCCCGATTGGCTGGCTCGGGCGCCTCTACCCCGGGCCAGCCCC
This sequence comes from Corynebacterium sp. KPL2861, assembly GCF_040225475.1. Lineage (NCBI taxonomy): Bacteria > Bacillati > Actinomycetota > Actinomycetes > Mycobacteriales > Corynebacteriaceae > Corynebacterium > Corynebacterium sp. KPL2861. The sequence continues at coordinate 39,959 of NZ_JBEHFW010000006.1, read as the reverse complement.
GCGCGGTCGTGCTCGCCCCCACCCGCGAGTTAGCGACGCAGATCCAACAACGCCTCGATGAGCCCGCCGCCGCATTAGGGCTACGCGTCCTCGCCGTGGTCGGCGGCGTTAATATCAACCATCACATCCGCTCTCTGGCACGCCCAGTAGACCTCTTGGTCGCCACACCTGGTCGCGCCCAAGATCTCATCGCCCAAGGGAAGTTGTCCTTCGACAAGGTACAGATCACCACTCTTGACGAGGCAGACCAGATGGCCGATATGGGTTTTCTTCCCCAGGTGCGCAAGCTTTTAAACTACACCCCGCCCACCGGTCAACGGCTGCTTTTTTCTGCGACCCTCGACGGGGACGTCAATAAGCTTGTCGAGCAATTCCTGCACGATCCCGTGGTCCACTCCACAGCTCCAGTTGCCGCGGCGGTGGAATCGATGTCGCACCACCTATTTTTCGTGGGCGATCGCCCCGCCCGCAATGAGGTGGTTATGCGCATCGCTGCGCGCGCAGGCAAGACCATCATGTTCATGCGTACCAAGCACGGCGTGGACAGGCAGGTAAAAAAGCTTCGGCGTGCCGGCATTAACGCCTATCCACTGCACGGAGATAAGGGCCAGGGGGCGCGCAGCCGCGCCATTTCTGGCTTTGCCGATGGCTCCATTCCAGTCCTCGTAGCCACCGATATTGCGGCGCGCGGCATCGATATTGCAGACGTTTCCCTCGTCGTCCACGTGGATCCGCCTGCAGAACACAAGGCCTACCTGCACCGCGCAGGGCGTACGGCGCGCGGCGGCGCAACAGGCACGGTGGTTACCTTGGCCACCGATGAACAGCGCTCAGAGGTAGCTGCCCTCATCAAAAAGGCCGGTGTGCGCGCTACCGAATACGATATTTCCCACCGCGAAAACCCGGCCGGTGCCCCTGAGCTGCGCACGGTCACCGGCGCCCGCAAGCCGCACGGACCGGCACTTCCGCCGCCGGGCCAAAACAGTTCTAACGGCTCGGGCCAGCAACAAAAGAAGCAGCCTCCACGCCAACAGAAGCGGCAGGTTGGAGGAGCTAAGAGGGGTAAGGGGCGGCGTCGCTAAGCGCCAGTGCAATAGAAAGGAGGATGTGCGCGTGCAGGTTTTATCTACCGCTGACTGGACCGCCCGCATAAATGAGCACGAGCGGCGGGCAGCGGACCGCCTGGAGAGGTTTCGCCATCCGGGCAGCTATCACCCGGTGTTTGATTTCCTTTTTGAGTACTACCCTGTCCGGCCGTCGCATCTAAAGCGCTGGCACCCGGGCATCGACACGGCACTCGAGGGTAATGCACCCCAGGCTAGCTGGCGCGATTACCACGAGACTGCGGACGGCATCACCGTGGACGTGGAGTCCTATATGCAACGCCGCGGAAGTTCCGTTGACTATATTTTGGATCTGCTGCGGCGCTCTGCCACCAACCCGGTGCACTTTGATTGCTTTGGTCTGCACGAATGGGCGATGGTTTACCACACCGATTCCCCACGCCATGATCTCCCGCTGCGCTTAGGCGCAGAAGGAACCAACCGGGTCGTTGATACTCATTCTCTAAAGTGCTCGCATTATGATGCGTTCCGTTTCTTTACCCCGCCCGCGCGTCCGCTCAATTTGACGGTTCTCAACCGTGAGGATCAACCGGCCAACGACCAGGCAGCCTGCGTGCACGTGACCATGGATCTTTATAAATGGGCGTGGAAGCTCGGCCCCTTGGTCCCAGGTGATCTCTTCCTCGATTGCCTGGATCTGGCTATCGATGCCCGCATCCTTGACATGGAGGCCTCTCCGTATGATTGCCGTAATTGGGGCCTTGGGGTAGTTCCTATTGAAACACCAGAGGGCAAAGCGACGTATGTCAACCGTCAACGGGGCCTCGCGCAGCGAGCCCAACCACTGCGTGAGCGGCTTGTCGCAGTAATGGAAAAGGCTTATTGCCAGTTACACTAGATTAAACGCATCATGCGCTGGCTCGGGAGTTTTGGAGAAAGGCACTACATGGCACGGCACTCAAACGGGGAAAACAGATTCGCACTAGCCGGCTGGGTTATCGCGGTTATCATCATCGCAATCCTTGCCGTCATCGCACCTTTAATTTTCCTGTTGCGCGCTGGGGATGACGCTGGAGAGCCTACAGCCGCAGATACCGCACACGAATCCTCTGTGGAAAACAACCCAGGAGGATCCTCCTCTCCTGGTGCGACGGACACCGGCGAAGGGGGCAAAGAAGCTTCCTCGTCCAGCGTAGACATGGCGCCCAATACTCTCCTGCTCGTTGATACTTCTGCGAATATGACCGCGATGTTTGACGCAACGCAACAAGCGCTATCTGGCACCGCAGAAAAACTGAGCGACAACAATAGTCAGGTTGCCTTGTGGAACTACTCGTCCCCCATTTCGGAGGCCGCGGCGGTGGGGTACCGCGACAACCTCGGATTCGGCAATGGCTCTGAGGTGCCGCAGACACTCGCGGCATTCGGCACCGGTGGTGTGCCGCAATCGCGCAGCGCTACAATCGCCGCACTGAATACCGCAGCGGATCAAGCCGCTGACACCAACCGAAAGACACGGGTCGTCCTCGTTACGACCGGTACTGAGCTCGACATAGACGATGCCCAGTTTGCAGCCTCCCTTGACGGTGCCAAGTCAGACAACGTAGAGCTATCCGTTGTCCACGTGGGCCCAGGGGAAGTCGATGAACAGCTAAAGGACGCTGCTGACAACTTCACTAGTGTCGATGCGGGTACGCAAAAGGACCTCAACGCCGCGATCGATAAGGCCGCTGGGGTTTAACCAAAAAGTTCTCCCTCCACCCCCGTGAGCTGGGGTCTGGAGGGAGAACTTTTAAGCAGGCTTAGGAGCTCTTGCGATTGCGGCGAGCGGCAAGCTCATCGAGGCCAACCACATTGTCATCGGGCAATTCCTCGATGCGCTCTGCGGGGAAGGACGTAATCGTGCCGGACAGTTCCTTCAAGATTCCCGGTACGGCGATGCCGAAGACACCCTGACCGCCGGCGAGAAGGTCAATGACCTCATCATTGGAGCGGCACTCGTACACGGTGGTGCCATCAGAGACGAGGGTGAGTTCAGCCAGATCGTTAACGCCGCGGTCATGCAAAGATTCCACGGCTAAGCGGATATTCTGCAGGGAAATACCGGTATCGAGCAAGCGCTTGACAATCTTGAGGACCAAGACGTCCTTGAAAGAATAGAGGCGCTGCGAACCCGAGCCGCGTGCGGTGCGAATGGAGGGGTTGACCAAGTTGGTGCGTGCCCAGTAGTCCAACTGGCGGTAGGTGATGCCAGCAACTTGGCAGGCGATGGGCACGCGGTACCCCACTTCTTCGTCCGGTCCCACATCAAAGAGGGATTCTTGGACGTACTGGGACTCGGACTGAGTGTCCTCGGTGATGCTCACGTAATTACTCCAATGGGGTTTGTTGGAAGCTCTAAAGATCAATTAAATGCCAAGCGCACACCCCCGTCAAGCGGTGCTTGCTTAACCTTCGAGTACAACTTTAGACTTTAAAAACCACATTGTCACCATTAGTCACACGCGTGTCATTAATTTTTTCCGTCTTCTTCCCCCGTGTGGAAATCGGATTCATCCATACCAAGGCTGCGCATCATCTCTTCAAAATCGGCATCGGCCTGCGCGTTTCCAGATGCAGAGGTGCTTTCCTCAGCAGAGGAAGCATCGCTATCTCGCCCGTCCTGGGTGGGGGTAGGAAGTTCAAGGTCGAAGTATTCCTTGATGTCCTCCTCGCTGGCGAAAACGGATACCTGCGCCAAAAGCGCAGACTCTGCAAGAATGGGTACCTTAAAGTGGTCAGCTACCGCCAAGGCATCACTTACACGAGCATCAAAAACCTCGCCTTGCGCGGTCTGAATATCCACCATGAATGTGCCTTGATGGTGGTTAACAATCTCGATGGCCTCGACGCCACCTGCAGCCTCCAAGACCTCACAGAGAAGATCGTGAGTCGTGGGGCGGTTCGGGCGCTGGTCAGCAAAAACTGCTGCCAATTGGATTCCGTCTACGGCGGAGAGCCAGACGGGAATGAGGCGATTCTCTTCGGGCCAACGCAGCAGCGCGCAGATATCATCTTCTGGCCCAAGCTGGTGAATGCCGTGAAATTCAAGGGTTACATCACTCATAGCTACCACTCTCCCACATGGGAGGTGGCCATGGTGAGTTAGCCGTTAAATTCGTGGCGCAAATCCGTCTTCACCAAGGTGGCATGCAAAGAAACGACCAGCGCCGTCATCTGCTGGGAGAGTTCTTCTGCCTGCTGGTGCGCGGTATCGGAATTCGAGTGCGCTACGGGGGCCGCGACCTGGGATATCAAGTCCGCTTGGCGGCGTGCGCTATTGCGCAGGGACTTCAGCTGGCTAGCGCTAAAGCCGAATGCCTGCAGCGCTACTGCTGCAGAGGCGATGGCCACGTCGTCCGTATTGAAAAATCCCGCGGCGTCCGGCTTAATGAGCTTGTCCTTGATAAAGGTGGCAATATCCGCCTCGGATGCTCCGGCTTGCTCTGCTACCTCGGCATCGGTCAGGCGCGTGACCGCAGGTGCTTTGAACTGCTGCGGGGAAAGCAGGGTCTCCGCATTGCCAGCAGAAACAATGGCGGTGACCTGCCCAGAATCCATTGCTTCCAGTTGCTCACGGATGACCTTGAGCGGGGTGTAGTTATCCCGCTGGGTGGTCAAGATATAGCGCAGCCTATCCACGTCTTCCTGCGTAAACCGGCGGTAGCCGGAGGCAGTGCGCTGGGGAGAAATCAGCCCCTCGGATTCGAGGAAGCGGATTTTGGACACAGTGACATCAGGAAATTGCTGATTCAGCGTTTCTAAGACCACACCAATGGACATGGTCTTAGCCTTCTTCGTGTTCGGGCTCTTGCGGCGAGCTGTTGCCGCCGCGGATTCTGCTGCGCTCACTGTGTCTATCTCTTTAAAGTGTCTCAGTAGTCGTTGGATATAAAAGGAGACTAAACCGTTTTAACCAAGGCCGGCAAAACGGTTTGTCTGCTGCAGTATTAATCCTGCTTGGTGATGAAGACGAGGCGGAATTTACCGATCTGAATCTCATCTCCAACCTCGAGCACCTGCGAGTTGCGCGGTTCGCGGTTGACGTAGGTGCCGTTCAGGGATCCCACGTCTACTACCTCGAATTGGCCGTCATCATTCTTGCGGAATTCAGCGTGACGGCGGGAGACGGTGACATCATCCAGGAAGATATCTGCCTCTGGGTGGCGCCCTGCCGTGGTAGTGTCCTGGTCCAGCAGGAAGCGGGCACCGGCATTGGAGCCACGCTTGACCACAAGCAATGCCTGGCCATCCTCCAAGTTTTCCGTACCTACCGCAGAGGTTTCGGTTCCCTTGGTGCCATTTTCCATTTCCTTGAGCAGGTCAGCGCGGAATACAGAGGTGGTCTCCACCTGTGGTTCCGGGGTTCCGGTGTTCTCGCTCATTGTTACCTCCGGGGATTAGTTTTGAGTTACTTATACCAATAATAGCGACTCTTCCGAGTCTGTGATCTCTCAGTGGGCAATTATTTCACCGAAAAATATTTCCGATGCCGCTCAACACGGAATTTCCCTGCCCCGCAAGGGGGTTATCAGAAACCATATAGGTCCAAGTTGCGCTTGGACGGTTCAACCCAGAGTCTGCAAGGTGTGCCCCCTCGGCGTCAATAGGCACCTGCCTGAAGGTCTCTACCGCCTGATCGACTGCCCGTTGCGCTAAGTCCTTAAACTCGCGGACCGCAATGCGGTGATATTCGTCAATTGGGGTCTCGCGCGCGATGGCGCGCAAGTGGATGGATTCTCGCACATCATCGAGCAGCTCGAGATGATCGGCCCAGCCCATGTCGAGGTGATACAGCATGATCTCCCGCGCCGCCTGAATCCGCGCTACCTCTGGGAGATCCGCAAGCTCGCTCGCCCGCTCTGGGGCGCGCTCAGCTAGTTCCTGCCACGCTTGGTCTGTATCCAATAGCGCTGCACGGCGCTTATCGATGATGATGCGCTGATCCGCCAAGAGCTGGTTATACTTCCAGGTTTGGGCGTGAATTTCTAGCAATTGACCCTCTGTTACCCGCTGGCAATGTGCCACAAAGTCCTGCACCCGTTTGGATTCGATAAGGCCGCCAGGGCCGGGCTGCGCGCTGACCTTTTCCCCCGCACCGCCTTGTTGCACCACATCATCTTCCAGCGAGACGAAAAATAGGGCCAAGCCTGGGTCTCCTTGCCGGCCTGCACGCCCGCGCAGCTGGTTATCGAGCCGCGCGGTGCGGTGCCGAGAGGTTCCGATCACGGCAAGGCCGCCGCGCTCGGCCACCTCATCGTGGTCGGCCTCATCGGCGCCGCCGAGCTTGATGTCGGTACCGCGGCCGGCCATTTGTGTGGAGACGGTTACCCGTCCTACATCGCCGGCTTCGGCGACAATCTGTGCCTCTTCGCGGTCATTTTTGGCGTTGAGCACGTTGACTTCGATATCGCGATCGCGCAAGGCCTCAGCCAAATTCTCTGATTCCGCCACGTCTTGGGTTCCCACAAGTACAGGTTGACCAGCATCGTGCAGGCGGGCAATTTCTTCGACGATTGCCGCTGACTTCTCCCCTATGGTGGCAAATATACGATCCTGCTCATCAAAGCGCTGCAGTGGCTTATTCCGATCGATAACGGAAACGTGCAGGTCATAAAATTGCCGCAGCTGGTCGGTGGCCTCTACCGCAGTGCCCGTCATCCCGCAGACCAACGGGTACCTGCGCATGAGTTCTTGCAGTGTAATCGTATCGAGGATGCGCCCGCCCTCAGAGACCTCTAAGCCCTCTTTAGCCTCTACCGCAGCCTGCAGCCCGTCGGGCCAGCGCTGCAGGTCGGCGACGCGACCACGGGAGGCATCGATAAGCTGCAGCTTGCCGTCCACCACGATGTAGTGAATATCGCGGATCAACAGCGCCTTTGCGTGCAGCGCTAAATTGACCTTGACCAGGACGGTGCCGATATTGTCTTCGGAATAAAGGGAATCGATGCCGAGCTCTCGCTCTACGCGGGCTGCGCCGACATCGGTAAGCTGCACCGTGCGCCCATCATCTGAGATGACGTACTCGTGGTTCTCCCGCAGCCGAGAGACCACATTGGTAATTTGCCCCGTGGGAGCCTCACCCGGGCGGTTTCCGGCCAGCACCAGCGGTACAAGGGCCTCGTCAACTAAGACGGAATCGGCTTCGTCCACCAAGGCGACATCGCCAGGAGCCTGCACCGCCTGTGCGCGTTCGGTGATCTGATTATCGCGCAAAAGGTCAAAGCCCAATTCATTAACGGGGGCGTAAATAATATTCTGTGCATAGGCCGCGCGGCGCTCATCCGCACTCATGCCCTCCGTCACGGAGGCTACCTGCAGCCCAAAAAATTCCACGACAGGCCGCATCCATTCGGCATCGCGGCTGGCCAGATAGTCATTGACCGTCACGATGTGGACGCGCTTCCCAGTCAGCGCGAAACCCGTTGCGGCCATCGCGCCGACGAGCGTCTTGCCCTCACCGGTAGCCATTTGAATGACATCGCCGGTAAGCAGTCGCAGTACCGCCTGCGATTGGACGGTAAATGGGTGCAGGCCCAGGGTGCGTTCGCACGCTACGGCCAAAGCGCCCAGGAATTGCGCCTTGTCTGCGACCTCACCGCCGCGCACCGCATCGCGGGCGGCTTGAGCCACGGCAGCATCGTCGCTCTCCGCGAATTTCTCCGCGGCGGAGCGAGCTTCATCCACGATGGCCTTGGATTTCTTATCGTTTCGCTCGCTTTGCGAGCCCATCGCTTTCCAGAACCAATCGAATGCTCCCACGACAATTCCTCCTTTAGGGACTGGCTTCCTACGACTCTAGTCAACCTCATCTGGCTTGGAACTTATGGGGCCGTTATTGTAGGTGCCATGCAATCCGTCAATGTTAAGCTGCCGTCCAGCCGAGGAACCGAGATGGCAGGAACCATCGACTTTCCTGATGCTCCCCCTCTCGCCTTCGCCGTCTTCGCGCATTGCTTTGCCGGCTCGCGCCATACCCCTGGCGCGGCCCGCACCTCGAAGCAATTAACGGAATTCGGTATCGCCACCTTGCGCTTTGATTTTCCCGGTTTGGGGCAATCAGAAGGCGAGTTCGCGGACACCACGTTTAACCAGAATGTCGACGATATCCGCGCCGCCGCGGACTGGCTAGAAGAACACTATTCCGCACCACAGATGCTCATTGGTCACTCCTTGGGCGGCGCAGCGGTGCTCAAGGCCGCCACGGCAATGAAAAAGATTCGGGCCGTTGCCACCATCGGCGCCCCCTTCGATCCGGCGCACTCCGTGCTGCACTACGCGGATAAGATCGGCGAGGTAGACGCTAATGGCGAGGTCGAGGTCGTCCTAGGCGGCAGGGCGCTGACCATTTCGCGTAAATTCCTAGAGGATTTGGCAGAAACCAACCCAGAGGAATACCTGCCGCGGTTGCGCAAGCCACTCTTGTCCCTGCATTCTCCCATCGACCAAACGGTGGGCATCGACAATGCGCAAAATATTTTCCGCATGACCCGCTATCCCAAGTCCCTCGTCTCGTTGGATAAGGCCGATCACCTGCTGACGAAACAGAGTACGGCGGCCCGCGCCGCTGATCTCATCGGTGCATGGTCGCGGCAGTTTATCGTCCCCGACTATGAACCCGAGGAAGTGGGTACGGATGCCGCCGTTGCCAGCCCTGCTATCGGCACCAAATTCGGTGTCGTGGTGCGCCACAATGATCATTCCGTTACCGCGGACCGGACCAAAAAGGAAGGCGGCAAGGGCAAGGGCTTTACCGCAACCGGCCTGCTCATGTCGGCCTTGGCAGCTGCCTCCACCCAGGCCATCAAGGAAGCCGGCAAGAAGCTTGCGCTTGACGATGTCCACGTGACCATCACCCAGACCGGTTCCACCTCTTTCGAGCGCCGCATCGAACTAAAAGGCTCCTTGGACGATTCCGAGGTCGATGCACTGCGCGTAGCCGCGCGCGATACCGACATCGAGCGCATGGCCGCCGGCGCCACCATCACCGATATCGTGGACGCCAACTAATGGTGGCCCTCAACCCCATCGCCGATTCCCGCCGCTGCCCCTGCACGAGCGGGCTGAGCTTTGGCGAATGCTGCGGCAAGTACCACGCTGGTGCCAAAGCTCCCACGGCGGAGGCCCTCATGCGGTCACGCTTTAGCGCCTTCGTCAGCGGCGATGAGGACTACCTCCTGCGCACCTGGGATCCGGTGACTCGGCCCAGCTCATTGGACTTGGCTGACTCCCCCATTCGTTTCTACCGCCTCGATATCCTCGATACCGAGCGCGGTGGCCTAATAGACGATGAAGGCATCGTGGAATTTGAAGCCTTCTACAAGGGTGAGGCAGTGGGCTCCCAGCGGGAGCGATCGTCTTTCCGGCGCCTTAATGGCGCATGGGTCTATTCCACCGGCGAGCTTTAATGCAGGTCACGGCCTAGATTTCACTGTGGAATTATCCTGATGTAATCTAGGGCAGTCGCGAAAAACAAAGCGACGCCGGGCTATGGCGCAGTTTGGTAGCGCACTACACTGGGGGTGTAGGGGTCGCAGGTTCAAATCCTGTTAGCCCGACAAATTATCCCGACGGGTTTGCGAATCTAGATTAAATCATTTGCGAAACCGTCTCTGACAGATAAACCCACCGCGTTATAGCGGTGGGTTTAGTCGATGTGGCCTTGTGGGCATCTGTAAACGATAAGCCAAGGGACATGGTTCCCCCTCTAAAACGACTTCTAGGGTTAAGTAGCAAAAGGGGATATAGACATTCTTTAGGAATATTCAGAGTAGCAGCTTGCGTCGTCGTTGATTGATGCTTAACCCCAAAGGGACGTGTCACCACAACAGAGGCACCGCGGTGTCACACTACGCCCCTGCTGGATAAACTGGGTCTGTTCAATCCTCGGTACACAAAAGGAGTGCACGGCCTATGACCAAGCAGCGTCTAGAGCTGACGTGGTACAACAAAGATAAAGCTCTTATCCCCACTGAGCAGGGTAAATATGGCTACACGTGGGTTGACCCGACCGACCCACGCTACTGTCAGACTCACTTTTTAGATTACGGTGACGTGGTACGCGGCGAGCAGCAGCCCAAGCAGGAAGGACGAACCTACTCCGAGCGTGCTGACTTCACGCCCACCGACGACAACCTGCTGTTCCTGGGCGAGTCTGGAGACGTTCTGGAAACATTGACCCGTGTGCCAGAACTAACTGATAAGTACGTAGGTCAGGTTAAGTGCATTTACATCGACCCGCCTTTCAACACCGCGCAGACGTTTGCTAACTACGAGGACAACCTGGAGCACTCCGTGTGGCTGACCATGATGCGCGATAGACTGTTGCACCTTAAAAAATTGCTGAGCAATGACGGCTCCATCTGGGTACACCTGGACGACGTGGAGAACCACCGTATGCGTCTGCTAATGGACGAGGTTTTCGGCGCGGAGAACTTTGTAGCCGAGGTAGTATGGGAGAAGACGTACTCGCCGCGCAATGACTCCAAGGGTATTCCCGCTGTTACCGACGTGATTTTGGTGTACTCCAAGGGCGGATTCGTCCCTAACCATTTGGCACGGACAACGGAGATGAATGCGCGATACAAGAACCCAGACCTCGACGGGAATGGGCCGTGGAAAAACGCCGATACTACCGCCCCCCTTGCCCAGGAACGGGGTTATTTTGGCGGAATTTGGCACCCTATTACAAAGGAGTTCGTGTACCCACCAGGCAGTAGGCACTGGTCACTGAACTACCACCGCCTTCTCAAATCACTTAACGAGTTCACCCCGTATCAAGCCGTGCCCCCAACCCCAGAGAACGTCGAAACTCGCGCTCGTCTAATGGGGATTGACCCTTCGGAGGTTCGCACGGACATGCCGGACCTAGTTCCATGTCAACCAGAAGAAGCGGCTGCGTCCGAGACGGTGGAGCGTATTAGCTCGGGAGGGTGGCCAGAGTTCTTTATCCGGGAGTCTGGGTTCGGTCGAAAGGTTTGGTTATCCGGGGTTTCTGGACGTGCACCAATTAACCTCTTGAAATGGGAGGAAGTAGGTCACACGGACACCGCCGCAAAGGAAATTCGCGCACTGTTCTCTGGCACCACTGCGTTCACCACGCCGAAGCCGGAGCGCCTGCTAGAGCGTATTATCCACATCGCCACTAACCCCGGTGACATTGTGGTGGACGTGTTTGCTGGATCGGGCACCACTGCGGCGGTGGCGCAGAAGATGGGCAGGCGTTGGGTGACGTGTGAGCTAAACGAGGACACGTTCAACCGATTTACCCGGCCACGGTTGGAGAAGGTGGTACGTGGCGAGGACTTAGGCGGTATCACCGTCACCAAGGGCGAGCGCGTGGACGCAAGCGCCGATGGCTTACCGGAGGGGTTGACACCGGAGGACGCGCAGAAACTCACGTCGCTGTTGAACAAGGCAGTCAGGGACGAACCAGAGTTGAAAAAGTCCTCCGACCTGCGCGCAGTGAAGCAACTGGTCAAGACCAAGAAATCACCGGACACAATCAACTGGCGCGGTGGTGGCGGGTTTACCGTGGCACGGTTGTCTCGGGACTGCTTCGACGTGGATGAGGACACGGGCCTGGTTGTCCTCACTGAGGACGCGACCGCGCGCAACCTGTCCGCAGCAGTCGCCGCGCACCTGCGGTTTCGTATGACTCCAGACGACCCGGTATTCCCGGCCAAGCGGGAGAAAATGAACTTGTTTGTCACCCGCCAGCCACTCACCCAGGAGTTCATCGACGAGCTGGTGTACTACGTACCTGATGGTGAAGCAGTGACCGTTGCTGCTACCTCCGCTGACTCTGACTTAGGCCGCTACCTGCATAAGGCCTGCCCTGGATCACGGATTATTCACCTGCCTGATGGACTGTTTACCCGTACCCTCTCTCACGCTAAGGAGGCCTAGACCATGACTCTTCACCTTTCCTACGACCCAGCCCTGGTGAACGAACTCTCCGCGAGCTTTGGACTGCGCGCGGCCAATACCCGCGCACTCGATACTCTCGCGCGCCGAATGGATAGCGGTGTGGACGGCGCACATGCGCTGGTGATGGACATGGCTACGGGTGCGGGCAAGACCTATGTCATGGCCGCGTTCATCGAGTACTTGCGCCGCGGTGGTGTACACAACGTCGTGGTGGTAACACCCGGCTTGGTGGTGCAGACCAAGACGGTAGCCAACTTCACCCGCGGCTCTGGCAAGTTCATCGAGGGTGCAGCACTTGATCCGGTGGTTATTACCCCAGATAACTACAAGTCCATGGCAGCAGGGCGTACCGAGGCCGAGCAGCAGTCGGCCTCCAGCGTGTTCGTCTTTAACATTCAACAGCTTATCACCCCGAAGAAGATGGAGGGTGAGACCAAGGGCGGAGGTAAACAGGCCACCGCTCGCGGCATCCGCAAGTTCTCCGAGTACGCAGGAGTCCTCTACGACGACTTGGCCTCCCGCGACGACCTGGTGGTCATTGCCGACGAGCATCATCTGTATTCCGCGTCTGCTGCCTCCTTCCACGCTGCGATTGCTGACCTCAACCCGGCCATGCTGGTAGGACTTACCGCGTCTGCTGACGATGACGACGATGTGGTTTTCCGCTACACCCTGCGCGAAGCCATAGGCGATAAGTCAGTGAAAACGCCGGTCATTGTCTATCGCCGCGACGGCTACGGCGAGCGCGAACAGTACCAGCAGTTAAAAGACGCGGCTACCCTGCGCGAGTTCAAGCAGCGGTACTATGACGACTACGCCGCCCACCATGCTGATGATGGCACGTCCCCGATTAATCCGGTGATGATGGTGGTGTGCGAAAACATCGCCCACGCCACCGAGGTCGAAGAGCTACTGGCAGGCCCCGAGTTCTTCAATGACCCGTATGCGGTACTGCGCGTGGACTCGGACTCCATGACCGAAGAAAAGACCACCCTGCTCAATGGCCTGGATAACCCAGATTCTCCGGTGCGCGCGGTGGTAAGCGTCAACAAGCTCAAAGAAGGCTGGGATACCCGCTCGATTGCAGTAATGGTGACCCTACGCGCCATGGATTCCGACATCTTGACCCAGCAGACACTAGGCCGCGGGCTGCGACTGCCGTTTAAGCGATACACAGAGGTAGAAGCTATCGACACCCTGGAAATCGTGGCTCACGACTCGTTTAGGCGACTTCTAAAAAGCGAGAAAGTGTTGCATTCCTTCGGTGTAGACACCCGCCCGCAGGAACCGGGTACCAACACTGATACGAAGACGGATACCGACACTGAAACAGGTACCGAACCGCCGCAGCCAGATACCGGCACCGTTTCCGTGCCGCCGCAGCCAGAAACCGATACAGGAGCTCGCCCTGGCACCAGCCCGGCACTTACCGTGGCAGACGATCCGGGAACCGACACCACAGGTCAACCGGATACAACTACCCAGGGGGACACGGAATTAGCAGGTCAGAATACCTCGAATAAGCCGGTAGGCCAGCTGCGCGAACTGGGTGGGCAAGGCCGCGACCTTGATAACTGGCATGATGAGGCGACCACTCCTGCGGTGGTGGAGCTGGTGGAGCGCTTCAGAGATGTCTCCTTCTGGTTCCCGTACACCACCTGTATGCGCGAAGACGAGTTCTTCCCGCTGCACAAGCTCACCAATGCCAACATTGTTGCAGCCGCCGGAAAAGTATCCGACGAGGCCACCAGCGAGATGGAGCGCTACAAGCTCAAATTCACAGCGCACACCATTATTCCGAGCCGCCTGGAACAAATGCAGGTGCAGTCGGTAGCCATTGATACTGACACTGCCCGGCGTGAAATCAAAGCGATCATCTTGGCTAACAAGCTCATTGACCGCAACAGCCAGAATCTAAGCCAGCTGGATAACCGCATTGTCCCAGCCTTTATGAACGCCGTCTCCGTCTCAGAGTGGACGGTTGATGCACTGGCCACAGCTAATGAAGCGTTGCGGATGATGATTTCGCAGGCAGTTAAGCAGTTCACTGCGTCGCTAGAGCCGGCTGTCCGGCTTGTGCCGTTGCTGCTTCCCCATGAGCATCGCCGCAGCTATCAACTTCCCAAGGGACGTGACATTATCCCTCTCCCGGAGGATAAGACGAAGTTTATTCGCCGCCAGTACTACTCCGGCTGGAAGAAAGGCCTGTACAACGCAGCTGCCTTTGACTCCTACTCGGGTGAAGCAAAGCTGGCTGGTGACCTCGATGTGTCTCCCGATGTTGAGTGGTGGACGCGGCTATACCCAGAGGATCGAGCCAGCATTGGCTATGCCGCGCGGCGGTCGTACTACCCGGACTTCATTGTGCGCGATAAGGAGGGTAGAACCTGGATTGTCGAAGGCAAGGATGCCGGTGGCCGCGATAACGACGAGGTGCAAAAGAAGCGTGCTGCTGCGGAGGAGGCCATCAATTTGATGGCCAGCCACCCAGATATGTCGGGTGTGAAAATCGGCTATGTGATTGCCTACGAGGACACGATCTCCACTGCTAGTTCTTGGCGGAGGCTGCTCAGCGTGTCCGATCCGGTTGTGTCGCCTAATTAGGTAACTCTGCCCACCGCCCCGGCCTGCCAACCGACGGAACCGGCCACGGAAACCGGCGGAAACCACCGCTGTGGCGCGCGTTGTTGCAGGCGATGTGGTGGTTTCACGAAAGACTCATCCCACGGCCAAGGATTCATTTCCGCCGCCGTGGGATTTTCTGTATTCCTCTACTACACCGCAAATAGGATCGCAGTGCCCAGCAGGATAAGCACCGTGGGGAATAAAACGCTCTCCCATTTCTCTAGTGCCTCTGCCACCGCTGGCCGTGTTGCCACGAATTTCGCCGCCGCTACTAAGCCGGCGACCAAAACGAGGAATACAGCACAATACGCCACGATCTCAGCGGGAGTAGAAGTGGTAAATACCGGTAGGTACACACCGATATTATCGCCGCCATTGGCAAAGGTGACCCCGGCAACGGCAGCGATGCTGAGCTTCTTGCCGGAAACAGCATCATCATCCTCTTCCCCGTGAAAGGCCTCCCAGGCTGCCCAAAGGCCAATGCCCAGGGGAATAAGCCCGAAAAAGCGTATCCAGTCTTCCGGAAAAATAGCGCTAAGCCCGAGCCCCAGCGCCACGGAGACTGCGAGGATCCCTAAAAATCCCAAGTACTGCCCCAAAAGAATGGCTTTGGTCGTGCCTTTCCTGCCAGCGCCCCGGGCAAAGAACAGCGAGAGAACAACGATATCGTCAATATTGGTGACGATGAACAAGACGATTGCGGATGCGAGAGTAGTAAGCACCCCAGCAAGGTTAGTCTAAGGTAGCGCGCCCGATCCAGATCGGGTTCTCACCGCAGAACCGGCCATAGATATAAGTGGAGCCCCCGTTCCTGTGCGGAACGGGAGCTTAATAATATTCGATTTTGCCTAATCAGAAATTAGGGCACGAACTACTTGTTCTCGTCGTCACCATCGTCATTGGTGCCGAGCTTGTCATCAATGGCATCGCGGGCCTTATCCACCTGGTCTGCCTTGTCCTCGCCCAGCTTGTCCTTGGCAAAGTCCTCGGCCTTGTCCAAGCCTTCCTTGGTAACTTCCTCGCCCTTTTCGGAGTTCAGTGCTTCCTTTGCCTTGTCAAAGATGCCCATTGCTAATCCTTTCGTTGATTACTTCGTTTAACGATTGCCGTGTCCCGGCAACACTACCCACGATAACCACACTGCCGAGGCTTCGCCACCAGAAAATTCACAGACTTGAGGCAAATCGAAGACCAAAGGTGGGTAGAGACGCTAAAGTGATAGCGTTAATGAGATCAATGCTCAGCTCGCACGGAAAAGGCAAAAATGACGCACACTAACCCTGGTGCAGACGGCAACGCCGCGGAATTTTTTGGGTTGGTATGGCCTGGCAAGCAGGCCGCGCGCGCTGCGGCAGAAACTCCCCTCACCGCCAAATTTGAGCTAGATGCTCCGTTAAGCACCTCTACTACCTCGCCCAATAGCATCCACTTGGCCGATAACCTGCCGGTTCTACAGCACTGGGCTGCCTCGGGTGAGACCTTTGATGTCATCTACATCGATCCGCCGTATAACACTGGCCGGGACTTTGTCTATCGCGATAATTATCGCGCGCGGCGCGAGGTGAATTCCGGCAGCTATGCCCAGTGGCACGCCGAATGGCTGTCCATGATGTTTCCCCGGCTCATGTTGGCACGCCGCATTCTGGCGGAGAGCGGCTTTATATTCGTCTCCATTGGAGAGGCCGAGGCTGCTAATACCCGCAAGGTTTTGGACGAGGTTTTTGGCGAGGGTTGCTATGCCGGGCAATTTATTTGGAAAAAGGCGGGCACTGGAAAAAACGATTCCAAGTATGCAGTCATAGAACACGAATACATCCTCTGCTACGCCAAGAACCCGGATAACCCTGGGTTCAATTTAGATGCAGAGGGCTATACCAGCACCAAATACAACCACGAGGATGAACGCGGCAAATACTCCTTGGTGCGCCTAGATTCTAAGACTCTGGGGTATCTACCGTCGCTAGATTTTCCCATTTCCTCGCCCGATGGCAGGCAACACTGGCCGGATCAGCCGGCTGGCCACAGACATGTGGCGCGCTGGCGGTGGGGCAAGGACATGGTGGAAAAACGCTATGATGAGCTGGTATTTCGGCGCGGATTTGTCTATACCAAGAACTATCAAAAGACAGGAGCACGCCCGCGATCCATCCTTGATGGACAGAGATTCGGCGTAACGCGCACCGGACGCCGCGACGCAGAGGACGTCATGGGCATAGAAGGAATCTTTGATTTCCCCAAGCCGGTACGCCTAATTAAGCATCTGATAGCCATTGGTGGCAGGCCCGATGCCCGTGTGCTCGACTTTTTCGCAGGCTCGGGCACCACGGCGCAGGCGGTCATCGAACTCAACCGAGAAGATAAGGGCGAGCGCAGCTTTCACCTGGTGCAAATTCCAGAGTCCACTGCCCCCGACAGTGCGGCGCACCGGGCAGGCTTTCTCAGCGTCACGGATATTTGCGTAGAGCGCGTGCGATCCGTGCCTGGGTCCTCTTTCCGGGCCTACCGCGCGACCTAGGTTTCGCGCGTGCCCTCGGGCCTGCCGGGAATGCCGAAGAAGTCCAAGACGCGGTCAGTGGCGAAGAATTGTCCTACTTCATTATTTTTGTCTCCAAGACCACCCGGCCACACGTGGGACCCGCCGCCGATGCGGATATGCTCCAGCGGTGCGGAGCAGCCCCGCCAATGCATGTCGAGGGCATTATTGACCAAGCGGTTGGTTTCTACCTTCTCCGAGCATTTATTGCGCTTGCGGTCCTGCTCTAGGACAGATTCAACGGAGAAATACTTGGTCTTGTGCCGAGTTCCGCCGTAATAGCCCACGACGGGATCATCGGTGCCGTGCATATCGAGGCGCCCTACCGGTTCATGGGCGCAATCTTTCAGAATATCTTCGTAATATGCAGCGGAGATAGTGGCAACCGAATGGAAGATGCCGGGCATTTGACAGGCCAAATAGGCTACGAAGCCACCGCCATTGGACATGCCGGTGGCAAAAAGCTGCGAATCATCAACGTTATAGGTCGCACGCAGGGAATCGAGGATGTCAAGAACGAATTTTTTGTCTTCGCTCCCGCTGGTTTTCGCGTATGGCGCGGGGCTCCACGCTTTCTCTTTTCCCGCGGGAAATACAGTAATGGCTTGTGCCGCATCAAGGCGGGAATAGTCGCGCAAGTTTTCCGCTGACTGCCCCCACCCGTGAAAAGCCATTACAACAGGCCACTCTTTTTGTGCCGTATAACTTTTAGGCACGCTGAGAATAAATGAGCGCCCGGACGGCAGGTTAATCGTCGAATACGATCCCGGTTCTGGACCACTGAGCGGCGCAGAGGTAGGAATCCCGAGCTGCGAGGCAGCCGACCCGTGCGATTGCGTGCTTTCGCTGCGTACCGCCGAGTCCGATTCTTCCTCATTATTTGCGCATGACACGCCCAGCGCCGCCACGCAGCACAAGACTGCGGTGCTCAACGTCGCGCGCACCGGCCTCCGTCTCATGATTTTCGTCCCTTCTGCCAAGCGGCCCATAACTGTTTATAGCGGCCCCCATAATTTAGCAGCTCTGCATGACTACCCTGTTCTACCACCCGGCCATTATCCATGACCACGATGGCATCGGCACGCGAGGCCTGGTCCAGGCGGTGCGCTACCACCAAGGCGGTTCGGCCCTCCATTACTGACTCTGCGGCGTCTTCTAAGGATTCAGCACCCACCGAGCCTGCTTCCGCCGTGGCTTCGTCCAATATGATGATACGCGGATCCAACAGTACGATTCGGGCAAGCGCCAATTGCTGCGCTGCCACGGGGTCTAGCGGCATTCCTTGCGCGCCCACGATGGTATCGAGGCCTGCCTCCAGATCGAAATACCAGTCGGCCCGGACTTGGCGCAGCGCCTGCACCATTTCCGCATCGGTAGCCTGCGGCGCCGCGAGCGCAAGATCCTCGCGCAGACTCCCGGAAAAGACGTGCACCTCCTGGGAGACGAGGGCGAGGCGTTGGATACGCTCGGCATCGGAAAGCAGGGCAACCTCGACGCCATCGACAAGCACGGTGCCTTTATCCGGAACGCGCAAGCCCGCAAGCAACGCTGCCACGGTGGATTTTCCTGCCCCAGACGCCCCGACGAGGGCAACCGTTTCGCCCGGCTTAATCTTTAGGTTGACTCCCTCGATGGCCCAAGAGTTATCGCCATAACGGAAGGAAATATCCCGCATATCCACGCTGCCATCGCCCCTCGGTGCACCGCTATCCGGTACCGGTGCGGGCGGATCGATAACCACGCCAACGATGCGCGCCAGCGAAGCATACCCAGATTGCACTGTATCTAGCACGCGCATCAGCCCCATTAGCGGCCCGCGCAAGCGAATGAGTAATAACATCGCTGCGGTGACCGCTCCAACCGTAAGCGCATTAGCCTGCACCACCCAAAAGCTTACCGCCAAACCGCTGGCTAATAAGACCAGTTCAATGCCGGTGAGGTGGGCCTGGAGCACCATCATCGTCCGGCGCGCGTTATACCCCTCTTCCACCACACGCCTTGAAGCCGCGCCGATCCGATCGTGCATCGTATTTTCCATGCGGAACGCGCGCACCGTGTCCCTGCCGTGGATCGCTTCCAAAAGCCTGCGGGCGCGGTCCGCCATAGCGGCGCGCTCAGCGGCATACCTGCCTGGGGCACGCCGCAAGTAATACCGGCCGGCTAAGAAATACAGCGGGGTCACGGCAACAATGACCACGAGGTATTGCCGGTCCACCGTAAGTAGTGCCACTGCCGTTGAGGCAATGACAAAAATGGATTTCGCCAGCACGGGGACCGTTTCTGTAACCGCGGCGGATAGCTCCGCCACATCATCCGTTGAACGCGATACCAAGTCCCCAGTTCCGGCATCCTCGACGCGGTGCGTGGGAAGGCCGAGTGCCGTAGAGACCATATCCTCGCGCAGGGACGCAATAACGCGCTCGGTCAGCTGAGAGAGTACATAGAATCCCGCTGCCGAGAGTGCAGCAGATACTGCGGCGACCCCGATAAGCAGGGCTCCGAGGAGGGCGATGCTGGTGCCCGTCGTCACGGCATCGACAATCTTGCCGAGCAGGATCGCAATGCTGACATTGGCCGCTGCCCCGGCTATCAGGAACACCACGGCAATAACGGCGCGCCGGCGCGCGTGCGGAATGGCCGAAAGCTGCTGTGCCACAACCTTTCTTACCTGTGGCCAGGTGGCGGTGGGAAAACGCATTAGGACTCCACCCCCACTGCATGCCACGCGGGCGCCGATGTATAGACGATGGTGGGCTTATCCTTCCGGTAGTCCGCAACGCGGTGGGCTACCTCTTGTTCGGTAACGGAATCGACCGCCGTCGTGGGATCAGAAAGAATCAGCACCTCTGGATCCGCTGCAATGGCACGGGCAAGGGCGACTCGTTGCTGCTGGCCGCCGGACAGATTGTTTCCGCGCTCACCCACGGCGCGGTCAAGCCCACCGGGAATATCCGCGCCAGCAGCCACCTCTAGGGCCCGTGCGGCCGTATCCGCATCCGGATGGATATTGTCTTGTACAGTCCCGTCAAACAGCATGACCTCGTGTGGCACGACGATGAATTTTTCCCGGGGCAGCTCCCGTAGTTCTTCCGGAGCATGCCCATCGATCGCAGTCACCCCTGGCCGCAGCGCAGGAACCTGTGGCGCAGCGTCCTCGGGCAGGCCAGGCGCTCGCAGTAGGCCTACTATTCGCTGCGCACTCGCCTGCGCCGCGGCCCACCGGGAAGCGATATTTCGACCCAGCATGGTCATCGGGGTAATGATGAATTGGGTTAGGCCAATAATCATAATGAGCTCGCCAATGCTCATCTGCCCATTCAGCGCTAGGTAGCCAGCAGCAACGGCGACGGCGATGACATAGATCGAGCCCAGTGCCTCGGTAGAAGCATTCAATCCTGCCTGCGCCGCATTGGCCTCAACGGTTCGCTCGTAGGCGGCATCGGAATCACCCGCATAGCGCTTGCGCACCGTACCTATCGCACCGATCCCCTTAATAATGCGCAGGCCATGGACAATATCCGTCGCCGTCGCACTGGCGCGGCCCAATGCCGCTTGCCGGATACCAGAACGCTTGCGCAATGGACCAGCCGAGCGCAGCGATCCCCACACCACGATGGGACCGCCGCATAAGATGGCCACTCCTAGCGGCAGATTCGCCCGGCTGGTCATCACCGCAACATAAATGATGGACGTAATCTCTGCCACCGGAAACACCGTCATCATCACGGCATTTTGTACGCGGGTCGCATCGGTAGAGGCAATGGCCAATAACTCTCCTGGCGTGCGTTTCGGACCACCCATCCCCTTGGGATCCATAATCCGATCCGTAATTGCCATGCGCACGTCGTGGCCGATAATGAGCATGCTGCGCGCATTGAGTCCACGGCCAAACCACCCGGTGACGGCATTAACCGCGAAGGCTAGCACCAGGAGTACAAGCCACCACGACAGTCGTCCGATCGATCCTTCCACCACCGCTTCATCGATGGCATGACCCACGATGACCGGCGTTGTGCCATTGAGAACGAAGGAGATAGCCATGCACACAGCGGCGGGGATGGTCATCCCAGGCCGGGAGAAGACAGTCTTCAGCAACCACCGCCGATCTGATGGTTCTGGAAGTGTTGCCATAACAAGCCATTCTAATTCCCGGTAGGTTAGATAGCCTATGTCGACTCGCCACCCCAACCCCCAGCACTTCCCCAGCTACCGAAATCCCTCTGCGAAGCAGAAGCCTACCTTCAGCACCGATCCCCAGCGCACCCAGGCAGCGCGCGCCTTCCACCACGGTGCACATACCTATCAGGATGTCCGCCCCCATTACCCGCCCGAGGTTGCTGAGCTCATCGCCGGAGCCCACCGCGTTGCCGATATCGGCGCCGGCACCGGCAAACTTACCGAGTCCCTCACCAATCCCAACGTGTTTGCGGTCGAGCCATCTCCAGACATGGCCCGCGTGCTCCACCACCGCCTAGACGTTCCCATCATCCGCGCCACGGCCGAGCACACCGCGCTTGCCGATG
This sequence comes from Corynebacterium sp. KPL2861, assembly GCF_040225475.1. Classification (NCBI taxonomy): domain Bacteria; kingdom Bacillati; phylum Actinomycetota; class Actinomycetes; order Mycobacteriales; family Corynebacteriaceae; genus Corynebacterium; species Corynebacterium sp. KPL2861. The sequence continues at coordinate 18,246 of NZ_JBEHFW010000006.1, read as the reverse complement.
CCTCCCTCAACGCCGCCTGCCTCGCCCAAACCTGGCACTGGGTCGACGTTGCCGCCGCTTCCGCCGAGCTGGACCGCATCCTCGCGCCGGGCGGGCGCGTCCTTTTAGTGTGGAATACCCTCGACGTACACGCGGATCCCTGGATCCTTCGGTTAAGCCGCATCATGCACTCTGGCGACGTGCATAAGCCCGGCTTCTATCCGGAGTACAAGACGCCTTGGACCTTAGACCGCGAGGTCCGTCTAAGCTGGACCCACGAACTCACCCCAGAACAGCTCCACCAACTCATGCACACCCGCTCATACTGGCTCAGAAATAACGAGGCCATCCACGAGCGCATGACCCACAACCTAAACTGGTACCTCTACGAGCACATGGGCTTTTCTGCCGGGCAAAAACTACACATCCCGTACCGCACGGATGCTTTCGTGCTGGTACGGGAGGCGAAGTCTCGCGACTGATTACAGGAGAACCTGGGCCAAGAGGGAGCCGACCACACAGGAGGTAAATACGGAGATCGCTCCGGGGATAAGGAACGAGTGGTTGATGACGTATTTGCCAATTCGCGTCGTACCCGTGCGATCGAAGCCGATGCAGGCCAAGTCGGAAGGATACGTGGGCAAGATGAAGTAACCATAAGCCGCACCGTAGAAACCAACGATGACAGCCGGGTCAATGCCCAATTGCAAGCCAATGGGAGCAATTGCTACCAGTGCAGCAGCCTGCGAATTGACCAACTTGGACACAACTACCAACACGACGGCGTAGGTCCAAGGGGCCGCCTCAACGACAGAGCCCAAGTTCGTCTCCAGTGCATCGATGTGGGATTGGAAGAACGTATCTGCCATCCACGCAACACCAAAGACGGAAAATACAGCTGTCATGCCGGCCTTGAATACTGGCGTAGATGCAATCTTTTTAGTATCTACCTTGCAGCTAAGAAGGATGATGGCACCGGCGACGAGCATGACCATCTGGATGACTAGGTTCATGGATACAGGGCTCAGCTCGCCGTCATCACCAGGAACCAGTGGGCGCAGGAACTCGAAGGCGCCGAGGAGGACCACGCAGGCAATAGCGATGAGGAAGACGACTACCGAGCGCTTAGCCTCGCGGGAAAATTCCTTACCGATGAGCGAATCGGCGCTCTTATTGATGCTGGCGGCAAACTCTGGGTCTTTCATCCGCTCTTGGAAAGCCGGATCCTTGTCCAGGTCCTTTCCGCGACGCAGCGACCATAACGCAGCGAGAACAACACCGCATAAGGATGCGGGAAGCGCCACCGTAAGAATCTGCGGAATCGAATAAGCCTTGTCGATAGCTCCAGCATTTTCCGCAAGGATCGACGCAAGAGAAACGGTAGCCACGGACACGGGCGAAGCGGTAATACCCATCTGGGCCGAGGTCGAAGCCACTGCCATTGGACGCTCAGGACGGATGCCCTTTTTGAGCGCGATGTCTTCAATAATCGGAAACATGGTGTAGACCACGTGGCCAGTGCCGCAAAGTACGGTAAGGAACCAAGTAGTCAGTGGTGCCAAAATGGTGATGCGCTCTGGATGAGCACGCAAGAACTTCTCCGCATGCTGCATCATCACTTCCAAACCTTGTGCTTGTTGCAGCGTGGCTGCGCAGCCGATAACGGCAATGATCGTAAGCATGACCGACACGGGGGGCTCGCCCGGTGCCAAGCCAAATACGAAGACCATCAGCATCAAGCCGATGCCAGAAATTAATCCTAGGCCGATCCCGCCATAGCGGGTGCCCAAAAGCAAAGCACTTAAAATGATTATGACTTGAAGCACGATAGCCAGGACTGAATCCGGGGCAATCACATTCGCTAACATGTCATGCCTTTCAAACAGAAAGTAAATGGTTGACAAGTTTTATCCTATCGGCGCCATAGTGCTTTCACCGAAGCGAAAAGGAGAGCGAAGTGTCACACCATTGTTGGTGACACTTTTGCTCTCCTAAGTGGTAAAATACCGGGTTAACCGGCGAAATTATGTAGTTTTGAGGCGCCCTGATGCCTCTACAGTGAGCTCCGGCTGTGCCGGCGAGACAAGCTCAACTACACCTCACGTGCCAACCCCGAAAGCTGTTGCGCACTTAGTTGTCGACTCCTCAGGCCTTGTCCTTCCCGGACTTTAATTCGACCTTGTACTGTAAGTGATTTTTCACTGCGGGCCACTCATGCCGCAGCACGCTGTACACGCAGGTATCTCTGACTAACCCGTTATCCAGTATCTGGTGGCCGCGAAGGATCCCGTCCAGATACGCCCCTAGGGATTCCAACGCGCGGCGGCTTTCGCGGTTAAAGGAGTTGGTGGTAAAAAACACGGATAAGCAATCAAGCTGCTCAAATGCATGGCCCATGAGGGCCAGTTTGCAATCAGCATTAACCGCCGTATTCAGCGCCGATTGCCTGTACCAAGTGTATCCGATTTGTGCGCGCCTGTTATCTAGGTCTAAGGCCTGATAGCCAGTCATTCCCACCGTAGTGCCAGCAGAGTCAAATACCGTAAAAAGCTGCGACCCGTGGGAGTCATACCAAGAAATGCGCTCTTCCACGGCTTTTTCCATCTCGCTCGGTGATGGAACCTTGGTGTACCACCGCTTCCATAATTCCCCGTCCTGCACCGCCTCAGCCAGTCCAAGGGTATGGTCTACGCTCAACGCCTTGAGAGTGATATTTTGCCCGTGCAAGATCTCGATTTTCTGTGACACCGTATGTACCTTCTTGCTTTCTGGGCCTAAGCCAATGAGCTGATGTCTTTCAAGCTTAGCTGCCAATGACACCGAGGGTAATGAGATAGATAAAAACCGAGCGAAGCCCCACGGTTGTGGGTGCTTCGCTCGTTGTCGCAGTGAACTCTTATTTCCGCTTTTTACCTCGGCGTTCGCGCACGCGCACGGCGATGCGGATGGGAGTGCCGTGGAAACCAAATCGCTCGCGGAACTTGCGCTCAAGGTAGCGCCGGTAGGATGCATCGAGGAATCCAGTGGTAAAGAGAACAATCGTCGGCGGCTGGGGCGATGCTTGCGTAGCAAAGAGCACGCGCGGCAAGCGATTATTCTTCATCGGCGGCGGGTTGGCCGCAATCGCCTCACGCATCCAGTTATTGAGCTGACCGGTAGACACGCGCTGATCCCAGCTTTCTAGGGCCTCGATCATGGCCGGCTCCAGCTTTTGCAAGGCGCGGCCGGTCTCAGCCGAAATATTAACGCGGGTCACCCACGGCAAGTGCCGCAGCTGCTCGTCAATCTCACGGTCGAGGTAATAGCGGCGATCCTCGTCCATCAGGTCCCACTTATTGAACGCAATGACCAAGGCCTTACCGGATTCGAGCACCATATTGAGCACGCGCTGGTCCTGCTCGGAGATCTCCTCGGAGGCATCGATAAGCATGATGCATACCTCGGCCGCATCGATGACGCCGCGGGTGCGCAAGGACGCATAATACTCGTGGCCCTGCGCGTTCTTGACCTTCTTGCGCAGGCCCGCGGTATCGATGAACTTCCACAACTGCTCATCTAGCTGCACCAGCGAGTCCACGGGATCCACCGTGGTGCCGGCGACATTATCTACCACCGAGCGCTCCTCACTGGTGAGCTTATTGAGCAACGAAGACTTGCCCACATTAGGCCTGCCGACGAGCGCGACGCGGCGAGGGCCCGACGTAATCGAGGTCTCGCGCGGTTCTTCGGGGAAGCTGCGCAGGATCTCATCCAGCACGTCCGCGCCACCGCGTCCGTGTTGTGCGGACACCGGCCACGGGTCCCCGAGGCCCAAGGCGTAGAACTGCGCCATATCCGCATACTGGTTATCGGAATCGAACTTATTCGATACCACGATCACCGGAACCGGAGACTTTTGCAGGCGGCGCGCCATAACCTCATCGGTTTCGGTAATGCCTACTTTGGTGTCTACCACCATTACGATGACATCGGCGGTATCCATCGCCATTTCTGCCTGGCGGGCGATATCGGCGTGCATGCCTTTGACGTTGGGATCCCAGCCGCCGGTATCCTGCACGATAAAGCGCTGCCCATTCCAGTCCGCCACGTAGGACACGCGGTCACGGGTAACGCCAGGGTGGTCTTCTACGACGGCCTCGCGGCGGCCGAGGAAGCGATTAACCAGCGAAGACTTGCCCACATTCGGCCGGCCCACAATAGCGACGGTGCACAGGGCTTCTTCGGTGGCGTCAGCAAAGTCTAGCGATTGCGAGAGCTGCTCCCACTCGTCCTCGCTTAAAGGCTGCTCTAGGCCTTCCTCATCCCCGTAATCGGCCTCGCCGAACTCCGACTCATCAAAGTCGTAGTCAAATTCTTCAGCATCGAAATCGTCCGTAGCCCACCCCGACGAGGTCTCGACCGTTTCCTCGTCGAACCTACCCGCAGGGTAATGGAACTGCGTGACTTCTTCCTCTGGGGACTCAAAATCTTTATTGCTCATGAGCGGGACTCCTTAACCACGTTGATAAGAGCCTGCACGACGTCCTCCGGGCTCATGTCAGAGGTATCGACGATAGTGGCATCGTCGGCTGGGCGAAGCGGCGAGGTGGCGCGGGAAGAATCCGCGGCATCGCGGCGCTGCACATCCGCCAGTACCGATTCAAAATCGGAGGCAATGCCGGCCTTTTCGTTTTGATCGTGCCGGCGCTGCGCACGGACTTCCGCAGAAGCCGTCATAAAGGCCTTCGCAGGGGCATCGGCCAGCACCACGGTGCCGATATCGCGGCCCTCTACAATGGCGCGGTGGGCGCGCTGTGCCAGCGTGCGCTGCAATGCCACCAAGTTCTCCCGCACCTCTGGGATGGCAGATACTGCGGAGACGTTCTGGGTGACCTCATCTTCCCGGATGACGCGGGAGACATCGGCGCCATCGAAAAGCACCTGCGTGGAATCCGGATCATCGGAAACCTCCAAGGGCAGGTTAGCCGTCGCGGAAATGACCGCTTCCTTGTCCGCGGGATCCACGCCTTGGCGCAATACCGCCAAGGTTGCCACGCGGTACATGGCGCCGGTATCGATGTATTTTGCATCCAATTGCTTAGCTAGGGCCCGGCATGTCGTGGACTTTCCCGTTCCGGAAGGGCCATCGACCGCGAGGATCAGGCCTTCATCAGGCATATTCGAAATCATTACATCCCCACCGCCTTGTACAAGCTCGTCAACTCGTTGGAATTCAGTGCGCGCAGCCCGCCGGGCTTCATATCGCCCAATTGGACCGTGTGCAGCTTGGTGCGCACCAGGCGCTGTACGGGATAGCCGGCTTCCTTCAGCAGGCGGCGCACGATGTGCTTGCGGCCTTCGTGCAACTCGACTCGGACCAGAGAGAACCCCTGATTCTTGTCCACTACCTGCACGAAATCGGCCTTGGCTAGGCCATCTTCTAGCTCGATGCCCTCTTTAAGCTGGCGCACCAACTTATTATCGGCCTCGCCCAATACCGTGGCTAGGTAGGTTTTCTTCACCTCATACTTGGGGTGCATCAGGCGGTTGGCCAATTCCCCATCGTTGGTGAGGATGAGCAGGCCTTCCGTATCCGCATCCAAGCGGCCCACATGGAATAGGCGCTGGCCCGAGGCAACCTTTTCAGACACCACGTCACCCACGCAGGGGCGGCCGAGGTCATCTGACATCGTTGACTGCATTCCGCGGGGTTTATTGAGGATGAAATATTCTTGGTCTTCGTTGACGTTAACGCGAACACCGTCGACGCGGATGACGTCCACGGCGGGATTGACCTTCACGCCCTGCTTGAGAATGACATTGCCATTTACTTCGACACGGCCGGCATCAATGAGGATCTCCGCGTGGCGGCGCGATGCGACGCCCGCCTTGGCCAAGACCTTCTGCAGGCGCTCACCTTTGGGCTTGTCGTCATCGACTAGCCAGTCAGCGCCCAAATCGCGCGCCACCGATTCAGCGGTGGCCTTCTGCTTTTTCTTGGAAACGTGTTGATTACGAGCCGGCTTGGCATTGGAGACAACGATATCGCTGTCTCGCTGCTTCTTATCCGGTGTGCCGTCACGGCGAGCGGGAGGAGTCACTGAAGTGTCCTTTTCTCTCGAAGATATGAAATTACCTGCGTGAGTCTACCCCACCTCAGTACTCTTCGTCGATTGCATCGACATCTGGGAGAAGCGGCGCCAGATCCGGAAGGCGTTCCAACGAGTCTATGCCTAGGAGTTCAAGGAAAAGTTCGGTGGTTTCATACCGGTGCGACGCCCCTTCGAACTCGTCCTGCGGGAGCTCCCGGATGAGCCCACGCAGGTTAAGGGTGCGCATCACGCCGTCCACGTTGACACCGCGGACCGCAGAGACCTGCTGGCGCGTGACCGGTTGGCGATAGGCCACGACGGCGAGGGTTTCCAAGGCCGCGCGCGAGAGCTTTGTTTGTGCCCCATCCAATAAGAACTCCTCCACCGCGCTGGCGTTTTCCTGGCGCGTATAAAACCGCCAACCCTCTGGCGTTTCGCGCAGCTCAATTCCAGATCCGCGGCTATCGAATTCGCGTTGGATGGCCCGCAAGCAGTCACTAATGACCGCCGGTTCCACGCTAAGCGCCCGCGCCAAGGACTCTACGGATGCCGGCGAATCAAGAACCAGCAAAATCGACTCGAGGCGGGACCGCAATTGCGAAATGAGCGGAAGATCCATGCCCCTTAGAGTACAACCACGGACGGCGGTGCTAGCACTAGTCCCAATTTGCTGCTGCAACGACCGCGGGATCTACGTCCAAGCCGGTCCAGGAAAGGTCCAGCTGGCCCAGCGCTTCCTCCTGCTGGGCATCGACCGCCTTGGCCTTAAACAGTTCCAAGAGCGCCAAGAACCTGCCGACGATATGCATGGTTGTGGTGCAATCCCGGGTAAGCGAGGAAAAACTTGTCCACTGCCCAGCGCCCATGAGTTTGAGCGTTTCGAGGATCTTTCCAGCCTGTTCGGGTACGGAGACGGCAACGCCATGAATATGGCCCGTTGCCACTTCTTCCGGCGGCTTGGGGCGAAAGACACCCGCCGCCATTTCCGCAAAGCTCGCTGGAGTATGCCCCAGGGTTACGGGAGGTAAAAGCTCCGCAAATTGCTCCTCGATGCTCACCGCGCGCGGATAACTGCGCTGCGCCTCCCGCTGCCAGCGGGCAAATTGGTCCGCCGCCTGTTTATAGGCCTTGTACTGCAACAGGCGGGCAAAAAGCAGGTCACGCGATTCCAGCAGCTCCAGGTCCTCTAGGTCATCGACCTCGCCCCGCGGCAATAGCCGTGCGGCCTTTAAGTCCAACAGCGTTGCCGCCACGACCAAGAAATCAGTCGTCTCATCCAAATCCGCGTTCTCGCCCAACTGCCGCGTGTAGCCCACAAATTCATCGGTCACCTCAGACAAGGCCACATCCGTGATATCCATCTTCTTGGCCTGGATGAGCTGCAAAAGCAGATCAAATGGGCCCTCGAAATTCCGCAGGGCAATGCGAAACCCCGTAATCTCTGGTTGCGTCACGGTAGCTTAAACGGTCGAGCGCTCGATGACTTCCTTCGCCAGATCGCGGTATTGCTGCGCGGCCTGTGAATTGGGCGCCCACGAGGTGATGGGCTCGCCGGCCACGGAGGTTTCTGGGAAGCGGACGGTACGGGTAATGACGGTATCGAATACTTGATCCCCAAAGTATTCCACCACGCGGGACATTACCTCGCGGGCATGCTTGGTGCGCCGATCAAACATGGTGACCAGAATGCCCATGACTTCCAGATCGAAGTTGATGCGGTCAGAGACCTTTTCCACCGTATCCGTCAGCAAGGCAAGCCCGCGCAGCGAGAAGAACTCGCATTCCATGGGGATGATGACGCCCTGGGAACAGGCCAAGGCGTTGACCGTAAGCAGACCCAAGGAAGGCTGACAGTCAATAATGATGAAGTCATAGTCGCGGCGCACCGGACGCAGGGCTCGCGCCAAGGTATGCTCGCGGCCTACTTCATTGACCATCTGGATCTCTGCTGCGGAAAGGTCAATATTGGCCGGAACGAGGTCCATGCCGGACACGCTGGTGTGGTGAATGGCGGAGTGGATAGAGGTATGGCTATCCAACATCACGTCATAAATCGAGTCCTCGATGTCGTCATGGTTTAATCCCAGCCCAGCCGAAAGGGCGCCTTGCGGGTCCAAATCAACCAGTAGGACCTTGCGTCCATACTCTGCGAGGCAGGCCCCCATATTGATGGTGGACGTGGTCTTGCCCACGCCGCCCTTTTGGTTACACATCGAGATGATGGTGGCGGGCCCATGTTTTTCCAAGGGGGCGGGTTCCGGCAGCTCGCGGACAGGGCGGCCAGTTAGCCCCGTCTCTACATCAGAGGCTGAAAAGAGACCCTCTTCGCTCACAGTCAAACCTTCTTCCTTGACGCCAAGTCATGGACCATGACATTTGGCATAGGGTTGCTTACAACGTTGTAACTATAGCGTACCCGCTCCCCTTTATGACTACCGAGACTTTGCAAATATCAAGTCTCTAACTTTGACTTAAGCACTTGCTGCACGAGTGGAAGCTACGCCCGCGGATGCGCTGTCCGCCACACTTCCCGCAAGGAATCAGCAGTGACGTGCGTATAGATCTGCGTCGTAGTCACTGAGGAATGCCCTAAAAGCTCCTGCACGGTGCGCACATCGGCACCGCCTTCGAGAAGGTGCGTGGCAAAAGAATGGCGCAGCGTGTGCGGGGAAATAGATTTATCCAACTGGCTACGCTGCGCGGCCGTCTTAATAATGGACCACGCGCTTTGCCGCGAGAGCGCGCCGCCGCGCGTATTCAAAAACAGCGCGGCGGTCTTCCCCTTTCCCAGCACCGGCCGGGCGCGCACCAAGTAGGCATCGATGGCCTGCCTGGCGTGCGAGCCAAGGGGTACAAGCCGCTCCTTATTGCCTTTGCCATGCAGCATTAAGACGTCATCGGCAGTAGCTACGTCATCGACGTTGAGCGAGATTACCTCAGAGATGCGCGCCCCAGTGCCATAAAGCACTTCTAGTAGCGCCCTATCGCGAAGGTCAACCGGCGTTTCCGTAGGCGTCGATTCGATGAGCCGTGACACCTCATCCACGCTCAAGGTTTCCGGCAAGTGTTGCCCCGTGGAAGGTGGGCTTACCTCGACGGCAACATCGCTATCGACCTCGCCTTCCGCAACGGCGAATTTATGCAACCCGCGCGCAACAATGAGGGCACGGTTGGCAGAAGATACCGCCATATTTTCACGCAGATCCTTTAAATAGGCCTCCACCATAGGTCGAGTTACCTGCCGTAGGTCCTGGACCCCATTTGCTGCCAGCCAGTCCACATACCTGCGAATATCCCGCCGGTAATTGCTCAGGGTATTTGCTGAAACGCCGCGTTCGACGGCGAGGTGATTCAACCAAGTCTGAGCGATGTCCTCCGCAGCAGTCACTGCTTTTTCAAGTCCGGTCCGCTGCGGCGGGCAGCCATATGGGTCGGGCGCAGATCGAACGGGGCATCCACCGGACGAGTCGGCTTCCCGCCAATGACCGTGGCATACGCGGATAAAATCCCCGCGCAGGCAACGGAGTTAACGATCTCGCCGGCCAGCACCTTGTCGACTGCCCTATCTAAATCCACCCAGGCCAAGTCCATATCGGCTTCTTCATCCCCGGTATCCTGCAGCGCCGGAACCTCGCTTAGATCACGCGCAAGGAAAATCCGCACGGCTTCCTCACAAAACCCCGGTGAGGTCACCATATCCGTGAGAACTTCCCAGTCCTTCGCGGCAAGGCCCGCTTCCTCCTGCAACTCGCGCTGCGCGCCTGAAAGCTCGTCCTCGCCCTTCACATCGAGCAGTCCTGCGGGCAGCTCCCACAGCCGCTTGCCGACGCTATGCCGGTACTGATGCACCATCGCGATCCGCCGATCCTCATCTAAGGCGACCACCGCGACGGCTCCTAGGTGCTCGATGATCTCCCTATCCGCCGTGTTGCCTCCTGGCATGGACAAGGTATCGCGGCGTACGGCGACGATAGGCGCATCAAAAATTAACTCTGAATCCAAGACCTGAAAATCGTGGGCCACTGTTATTTCTCCTCTTCCGGTAGGGCGGAATCTGCGCTTTCTGCCGATCCGTAGTCTCCCCTGCCCCCATTAAGCTGTTCTTCGGCGGCGGAAATCACAGCAATGCGCTCTACCGCGCGCTCAATGCCGTCTACGGTAGAAAGATCCACGTCATTGGTGCGCAATTGCTCTACTGTCTTATTGTCCTGGGTCTGCTTGCTCCGCGCGCTCATCACCACGCTGCCATTGACCTCATCCAAGGCGGTGGCAAACTCAGCCAAGGTGTCGGAATAATATCCGCGCACCCCGCTGCCAGAAACAATGAGGATGGACTGGGCAGGAAGGATAGTACCGTCCTTATAATCAATAAAATCCTTATCGCGCAGGGCACGCAGTAGCTCAGATCGCTCCTTTACGCTAGCGAGCGGCTCTGTGCTTTCTGGGTCCATGGATAAGGCCGCGCCCAAAACCTCGCCGCCATAGCTTCCCACGGTTTTATCGAGTCCCTTAAGATCTGCCTTTTTCGGGGCCTTATCTTTAAGGATTTTTACGATATCGTCTTTGCTTTCCCCGCGCAGGAAGTCTTTACTTAGCTTGATTTCCCCGGCAGCGGTGGCCCCGGAGGCTTCTAAGAGCTTCGTGATATCAGAAAGATCGCTGCTATTTGCGTCATCGGTGGAAATGACCAGCACCGGCCGCTGCGATAATGTACCGGAGACCAGATCTGGAGCTACATCACTGACGATGTCATCGCTCGCCTCATTTTGGTTTTGCAAGATCTTATTTTCTTGCACCACCTTGCGGTGTTCCGCACGGATCGGGTCATCGTCAGCCACGCTGGTGGTCAGGTTGGGCGCGATCACCAAGGCACCGAGGGTCACACCAACCGCCGCCCCTAGTCCGAGGCCCGTAATTAGTTGCGCTTTCGCCATATTTTTACCCCCCGCTTAGAATAGGCTCGACCAGGTCTGGCTTAAATTACTCAAGAAATCCTGGCTCCCGCCGAAGCCCACGATCAAGATGATCGCTGCAATCGCCACCAAGATGCTTAGAAGGGCCCATAGCCAGCCAAGGTGTGAGGACGGAGCGGAATACAGGTTGATTACTGCCTCAGCATCGACCACCTTGGTTCCGGCCTTCAGCCGAGACATTACAGCAGACGGAGCCACGCGGTTGGCAAAAACATCATCGAGGTCAAAGCCGCCACCTGACTGCACGATAAGGCCCGCACCGTGGTAATCCGCAAAGAGCAGCGCTAAATCCGTGGCCGATTCCGAAGCCGCCGGAAACGTCATGGCCCCGATGCCCAATTCTTGGATGCGGTCAATGCTCTCCACGCTGCCTTCTGGATCCGCAGGCACCACAATGCGCGCGCCGCAACGCAGCGCCTCATCGCTTACCTTGGCAGGATCGCCAATGATGAAGTCAGGCTTATATCCCTGCTCCAGCAGAGAATCCGCGGCTTCATCAACCGCAATGAGCAGCGGTTCATACTCCCGGATGAAATTGCGCAATTCTTTCAGCTGGGAGCGGTGGTCTTCAGTGGGAGATAAAACGATGACCTTCCGGCCAGCTATCTCGGAACCGGATGCGGGGACCCCGAGGCCATCGATAAGCAGCGGGCCTTCAGAATTAATGAAGTCGATGGAGCTCGCGAAATAGGACTCCATGTGGTCAATGAGTGCGCTTTGTGCCGCCTTGAAGTTCTTGTCTGCGCGCTCCCGGGAAACCTTCTGCCCCGTCCCGACTACTTTATCCGCGACGTAGACCTTTCCATCGTCCCCAATATGTGCCTTCTTGCCATCCTTAAACTCCGAGATAAATTCCTCGCCGAGGCCTTCGAGGAGGTCAATGTCGGCATCGAGAAGCATGTGCGGACCGCAATTAGGAATGGAGCCAGTAGAAAACCTGGCGACGTTGACCACCGCTGAGGGCTGCAATTCCACGAGGGTTTGTGCCTCGGGCCGAGAAATATTCGCCGCATCAATAACGGCGATATCACCTTCAGAAAACTTCTTAAGACCTTTCGCGCCCGGGGTGCAATCGCGCAATGCAGCATGCTCACCAGGATGATCAGGGGTACGGGAAAACAGAGCCATGGGCTCCATTGTTCCTTGCTTAGTCCGCCAGCTGGGTAAGGCGCGCGGAAGCTTCTTTTTGTGCGCGATCAAAAAGCTCTTGGGCATGCGCGCGCCCCGTCTCGGTGTCATCCAAACCGGCCAGCATGCGCGCCAATTCTTCCACGCGCTCCTGTTCCGTTAGCTCGGCTACCCCAGAGGTAAATTTATCTTTCGAGACATGCAAATGCGCATCCGCATACGCCGCTACCTGCGGCAGGTGGGTCACGACGATAACCTGATTGTGCGCAGCCAGCCGTGCTAGCCGACGCCCAATTTCTACCGCCGCACGCCCGCCCACGCCAGCATCGACCTCGTCGAAGACCAATGTCGCACCGTCCTCGCTGGCGAGCACAACCTCAAGGGCAAGCATGACTCGAGACAACTCGCCACCGGAGGCCGCAGTGGCCAAAGGCTTCCCGTTGAGCTGCAGCTCCGCAGCATCGGCGCCTGTCTTGGAATACTTTGCCGCGGAAAGCTCAACCGACATAGTGGAATTGGGCATGGCCAATCCATGCAGCTCTTCAGTCACCAACTTGCCCAGCGCCTCCGCCGCTTTCCGGCGGCTCTTCGTAAGCTTCGCCGCCTTCCGCTTCATCTCCTGCTCGGTCTCTTTGACCTGCGCCTTAAGTTCCTCGAGGACTTCAGTGGAGGTATCCATCGACTGCAATTTGGACTCCGCCTCATCGCGCCACGCCAAAACACCATCGATATCGCTGGCGTATTTACGGGTCAAGGCTCGGAGATCCTGTTGGCGTTGCAGAGACTTTTCCAGCAGATTCGGATCTGCCGGCAGCCCCGCGAGGTATCCACCGAGCTCAGCTGAAATATCGCCTAGCTGCGAGGTGATTTCAGAAATGCGCTCGCCCAAATCCGCCAGCTGCTTATCCGAGGATCCCACTAACGCCGATCCCGCGCGCCCGAGCAGCGAAGAAGCAGCCTCATCAATCTCTTCCGTTCCATCAATCGCTGCCAAGGCAGTATGCGCCGATTCGCGCAGACCGTCGACGTCTTGCAAGCGCTGCACCAACTGCACCAGCTCCGCGTCTTCCCCTGGCTCGGGCGCCACACCGTTGATTTCCTCTAAGGCATATTGCAGGCGGTCAGCTTCCTGGGCAAGTTCCCTACGAGACTCCGTGCGCCGACGATAATCCTTGGCCAAGCTGCGCCATTTTTTAAAGGCCTCCGCATAGTCTTCCCGGATGCCCGCCAATTGCGGGTCCGCACGATCTACCGCCGCGAGCTGCTCTTCTGGGGCCAAGAGGCGCAATTGATCGTTCTGACCATGCACGGTAATTAGCTCCCGCGCGAAATCTCCCAACGTGGCGGCCGGTACGGCTCGCCCTCCCAAATATGCCCGCGATCGCCCCGCTGCTGAAACGGTGCGCGAGACAATAAATTCACCATTTTCATCTGGCTCGCCGCCCACCGAGTCCACCAGCTGGCTAATGCTCTCCTTCGCGGAACTAAAATGACCTTCTACGGCTGCTTTTTTAGCGCCATCGCGCACCCGAGAAGCATCGGCACGCCCGCCTGCCAACAGTCGAAGCCCCGTGACCACCATGGTTTTTCCTGCACCGGTTTCACCGGTCAATACGGTCAAGCCCTCCGACAATTCCGCAGAGCTATGGCGAATGACTCCTAAATCATTGATAGAAATATCGACAAGCACTATTTCTCCTTCGGTCCGCGCCAGCCTTCCACGGGCAACCGCAGCTTAGAGACCAATCGATCCGTAAAAGGTTGATCATCCAACCGCACCCAGCGTACGGGGCGCTTGCCGCGCACCACCTCGACGCGGGCACCCGGCGGCATAATAAGTTCCCTGCACCCATCCAAGATAACCACGGCCGGTGTAGTTTGCATGGTTGATTCCACTGCAACGAGTGAGTTCGGGGAAACTACTAGCGGTTTGGTAAACAGCGCATGTGCATTATTCGGCACGACCAAGATTGCATCCAGGGATGGCCACAGCACTGGACCTCCAGCTGAAAACGCATACGCCGTAGAACCCGTTGGGGTAGAAATCAGTACGCCATCACAACCGAACGACGAAACGGGGCGCCGGTCGATCTCCAAAATTGCATCCAGCACGCCTGACCTGTTCTGGTTTTCTACCGAGGCCTCATTCAAAGCCCAACTGCTAGCCAGTTGGTGACCGTTGGCATCCGAAATAGAGACATCCACCGTCAACCTGTCCTCTACCCGGTAGCTTTTCTCGATCACGCGGGCGACGGCTCCGTCTAATGACTCCACCTCCCATTCCGCGAGGAAGCCTACGTGGCCCAGATTCACTCCGAGGACCGGGATATCTACCGCCCGCGCCATATCGGCGGCGCGCAGGAAGGTGCCATCACCGCCTAAAACAAGGACCAGTTCGCATCCTGCCGCAGCAGCATCAGAATGCGGCACGTGTTGGAGCCCCGGCAAGACGGTTTCGTCCGCGCACACGCGCACCGTTATCCCCGCTTCCTGCAATAATTCGGCTGCACGGGAGGTAGCCTGCAGGTTCTCTGCACGATTGGCATGCGGAACCAACAATATCTCTCGCATTATTGCGGACCTTCTTCAACGGCAGTATCAATCATCTGTTTCATTGTAGCCATGTCCGTGGACATACCGTCCTTTTTCAGCCACAAGAAATACTCCACATTTCCACTCGGGCCTGGCAATGGGGAAGCAACGACACCGTGCAGGCTAAGGCCTAAAGACAGCGCAAATTCGGCCACGTCTTGCGTAACTTCTTTCCGCATCTCCGGCGACCTGACCACTCCGCCACTGCCGATACGCTCCTTGCCCACCTCAAACTGCGGCTTGACCATCGGCAGCAACCACGCGCCGTCCTTCATGCACTCCACAATTGCTGGCAGCACCAGTTTCAAGGAAATGAAAGATAGATCCCCGACCATGCCGTCGCACAGGCCATTGGTCAGCTCCGGATCAATAGTGCGGATATTGGTCCTATCCAAAACCGTCACGCGGTCGTCATTTTGCAGTCGCCACAATAATTGCCCATACCCTACGTCAACGGAGAGCACCTCTCGTGCGCCAGAAGCCAAGCACACATCCGTAAATCCTCCGGTCGATGCCCCTGCATCCAAGATGCGACCATCCATGTCGACGTCGAATGCGGCAAGCGCACCCAGAAGCTTATGCGCTCCGCGGGAGGCCCACTTGTCCTCCTCAGACTCCTCGACCTTGATGGAAACTTCAGGATCCACGACAGTTGCGGGTTTTTCTGCCTTAAACCCGCCGACTGTCACACGGCCGGACTTGATCATCTCGCGGGCTTGTTCACGAGATCGCGCGATCTTTCGGCGCACGAGTTCTGCATCCAGCCTGCGGCGTTGTGGTGGCATTAGTTCTCCTGCAAAGCATTCCGCAACACGGAATGCGCCCTGTCCAGTTGGTCGACTTCTTCTGCAAGCGTTGGCGCATCTTCGCCAAGGATCGTCGAAATCTCTGAATCTACTTCTTCAGGCTCCTTTACGGCCCGAAAATCATGCGGCTTTACCGCCATTTCGACACAACCTTTTCCGCAAACTCACTGCGAGGTTGAATATACCGAGGCGGTGACGGCATCGACCACGCCACTTCCAAGACTGTGCGAAGCGCTTGTACCGAGGTAGAAGATTCATTTCCACCCTGCAAAAGAACGTCGTACCCATCGCACCGCGCAGTAAAGTCCCCTTGCGGCCCCGGTCGCACCTGCGAAATAGGCAGCGAAAGCTCGTGCATGCCCGCACCAATGAAGTTGGGCCGTGCCTCCACGGGGGCCTCGATAAGCTCCAGCTCGCCCGATACGCCGGTCAAAACATGGAAGGTATTCATCGCTGCGGCATTACCGCCGACGATATCGGTGTCTAACCTGTCGCCTACTGCCAAGGGCTTTTTTGACCCGACCTTTTTGGCCGCGAGGAAGAACATCGCTGGTTCGGGTTTGCCGGCAGAAACAGGCTCTACTCCCGTTGCCTTTTGGACTGCGGCGACCAAGGAGCCATTGCCAACACCTAGTCCCCTCTCAATTGGAAGGGATGTATCCAAGTTCGAAGCGAAAAACTTCGCCCCTGCCCGAATAGCCAGCGCACCTTCCGTTAGCTGTTCCCAGCCCACGAACTTATCAAAGCCTTGGAGGACAGCTGCTGGTTTATCATCGGCGCTCGAGACCACGGAAAAACCCATGTCCTTGGCCAAGTCCCGAAAAGAATCCGCGCCAATGATTAGCACCTTCGCACCCGAGGGAATTTCCTCGCTGGCTAACTGCAATACCGCTTGGGCGGACGTGATGATATCACCAGAATCCGCCTTCAAACCGATATCCGTTAGCATCGTTGCAACCGATTCTGGGCTGCGCGACGCATTATTTGTTACATACACTGCGGGAACGCCGCACGTATTAATGACGTCTACCACGTTGCTTAAAGGACGGCCGCCTTCCCAGACAGTTCCATCCAAATCCAATAGTAAAGCGTCATGTTTGCTTAAAACACTCATTAGTTACATTCCGCCAATCGGTCAGCGGCATCGGTCCAATCACCCTCATCAATGGCGATGGTGTGTTCAAACCATTCGCGGGCTTCATCCGTGCGACCCGCGGCAAGCAATGCATTTGCATAGGCATACGACAACCTACATGCGCTTACTCCCCGGTCGCTGCGGTCAGGTTGCGCCCTCTGGATGGTAACCACCGCTGATTCGGGCTGATCCAGGTCAAGGCGGGCACCTGCCAGGACGATCGCTAATTCAATAGCGGATTCTGGGTCCAGTTCCTTGGCCTCCTGGCTGCGCCCCAGTTCCAATGCCTTTTCCGGCCGACCCAAACCACGTTCACAATCGGCCATAACCGCGAGCATTCCTGGACCGCCAGAAATACGGCGGGCGGCACGCAGCTCAGCCAGCGCCTCTTTCCACTCGCCGGCACGGTATGCAGCGATGCCATTAACTTCTCTGGCGATAGCCACGCGGCCTGCCCGATCCTTAGCCGCACGCGCATGCCGCAGCGCCAATTTTGGATCATCGTCCATCCATGTCGCCGCCATGATCATGTGCTTGGCGACGTTCTCAGAGTTCTCTTTGGAAAGAGATTTCAGGTCTTGGAGCACCAATGGGTCCAAGTCATTGATATCAACCTCTTCAGGAATATCCGGATCCGTCATACGTCGGTTGAGTCGCTCTTCCCTATAACCAGAGCGCTGTGGAGAAAAAGACTTCTTCTTTCCCCCTCCCCGAGAATCGCGGTCCCCCGAATTGCGTGGCTTTCGACCCCGACGGTCCTGTGCACGGCCATTACGGCCGTGCTGGTTGCGCTCCGACATTCAGTCCTACCCTTTCTTGGTTGGAACTCGCACAGAAATACCGCACCCATTCTACAGTGCTCAACGACGATCAAAGAATCTGGAGAATTCGCTACCAACGCATAGGCCTGAGCGCGGAAGGTAGACACGCCGAGGCAGCTAGCTATGTTCTATGAGGTAGCGTTGTTGGTCACGGCTTCGCCATCAATGAAGTCGTGGATTAACCGGCGGGTATCGGCCGCGGTAGAAGCCATGCTGGCATGCACATGCCTACCCTAATAATTGAACGTACTGTGGTCTCAATTGCCACATATCCCGTTGGGGTGTGAAAACGACGGTGGTCCCCAACAAGGCCACACCAGCCCGAAGTCTATCCTGGGTGGTGGTCTCTGTTGGGGACCGTCATCAACACTGTATGTAATTATTGTTTTGTTGTTTGGTGTCGGCGGTGACTTACTCTCCCACAACCTCCCGGTTGCAGTACCATCAGCGTGTACAGGCTTAGCTTCCGGGTTCGGAATGGGACCGGGCGTTTCCCTGTAGCTATGAACCACCGACAAACCTATCAGAACACTACCCAACACTTCGTGTGTGGTGTTGTGTCAGATACTGCATAGTGGACGCGACACACACGATGTGTGTTTGTTTACTCGCTCAACAAGTCCACCCAACAATCCAACCTCCAAACCACATAGTGTTTTGGGGTTTGTTGTGGTGTGTTTGTCTTGGTCAATTAGTACCAGTAGCCTTCACACCTTACAGTGCTTCCAAGTCTGGCCTATC